>JBILFE010000617.1:0-2975 GCA_044351705.1 Luteolibacter sp.
GGTGACATTGCCGGCGGGCACCAGCTTATCGTCATTGCCATCGCCGTTACTCTCATAGAGTCCGAGCGAGACACTGCGCTTGGCATTGTGGCCGGTGACGATGAATGACGCGCTCTCCACGAACTTGTATTTCAATTGCGTGCCACCCGAGTTGGGACGGCCCGGACTGAAGGGTGCGTTGATGTCCTTGAAGACCACGCCCTCGCGATTGTTTTGGCGGAATGTATCGAACATCTTCTGCTTGTCGGCGGGCTCGACCACGGTGCTGACCGGACGCAGGGCCGGGTATGCGGGATCAAGCAGTGCTAGCAGTCCGGCATAACGGTTCAGGTAGCCACGCTGGCGCAGGTCGTAGCCTTTGACTTCCAGCAGGTCGAAGGCATGGAGGGTGTCCCCAACTGCCTCGCCGTCGATCAGGACATCGAACGGGAGTTGTGCCACGGCCTCACGGATCGGTTCGGGCAGCGCAACAACAAGCCCCCGGCGGTTGATGCCGGTGATCTCATCACCCTGCTTGCGGACCAGCAGGCGGCGGCCGTCATGCTTTTCCTGGAGGCAGTGTTGTTTGTCGCCAAGCAGGCGCGGCAGTTCTGATTCTTCAACGGCGTTGAGGAGTTGGCAGCGGATGCCACTGTCGCGTACTTGAACTTGAACAGGGATGGGTTGGTAAGAGCGGCCCGGAAAGCCGGACTGATAGCCCTTGGCGATCTTGGACGCGATGAGTTTATTAAAGACCTTGGTGGCGTCTGCGAGTGACACCGGGGCCTCGGTCTTGGTGCCGACGTTCAGGGTGCTGCCGCGTCGGCCATAGGCGAAGGTGACGATGAAGCCGTCGTCCTTGGGTTCGATGGCGGCGTGATATTCCTTGTCGGATGGTCCCTCGCGGAAATAGAGGGACGTGGATTGGATGGTATTGGTTGTTGGAGGCATGATGTTGGATGGGTTGGTTGTTGTTGGGTTGGGAGTCATGGGCATGAAGAAGCCGCCGAGGCGATGCAGGGCGGCTGGGGATTGCACGGATGTTCAGGATTGCTAAACGTGGGTGCGGAAAGGGGGCGGCTGGTTCCAATCCTTTAGCGAACCGGGGGAATCATTGGGATTGGCATGCGATCCGTGGTGGGTATGCTGCCCTTCATGAGAAAGCTCCTGCTTTACCTCTCAATTATTGCCGTTGGCTACTTCGGCTGGGTGCAGTATCGCCCGTATCCATCTTCAGCATGGCGCGGTGAGTCCACCGGCATAGAGTCAACCGGCGATGCCGAATTGGCCAGAGCGCTGGAGACACGGGCAAGCGGAGTTCAAATCCAAGGCGAAGGGACTGTTACAAAGGTCCTGTTTGACGACAATGTGGGGAGCCGGCATCAAAGGTTTATTGTCAAACTGCGATCCGGGCAGAATTTGCTGATTGCGCACAACATCGACATTGCATCAAGAATCAGCTCCCTTCGGGTGGGAGACGCTGTCGATTTCAATGGTGAATACGAGTGGAACTCCAAAGGCGGCGTGATCCACTGGACACATCACGACCCTGGCGGCCGCCATGCTGGCGGGTGGATAAGGCATGCCAACCAAACGTACCAATGAGCATTCCAATTCGCATGTCATGCGAGTTGAACGCGCCACGGAGAGGGTTGAACTCTCCGCAGCGATGCGTGGCACCTAAGCGTCTCGAATGATGGCGGGAGTGGTGGGTGCCACGGTGTCGAGCCAGTCGTGGACGTTGGCCATGGATGAGGGGCTGATGACCCATCCGGGTATTCCGCCGTGAAGGCAAAGCCCGGCATGGAGATGGCGTGATTCCCGCAGTGTGGAAAGCCGGTAGCTGGCGATGTACTGCCCGAGAACGGGAGCATTGGCCGCAATGGCTGCCTCCTTGGTGCCGACAAAATCGTACGTGTGAGGATAACGGGTGTCGTAGAACTCAACCAATGGCTCATCATGTCTGTTGGTTAGGCACATTTCGGCACCGTGGCGTTCGCCCGTGCGGACGAGACGGACAAGGAACGGGAAGCCACAGGCTGCATCAGAGGTGTAAGTGGGTGACATGGGTGTGGGGGTTGGTTGTTGTTGGTTTGTGCAGCAGTTGCCCTGACGGGATCGCTCCCGCCAGGGCTTTCAAACCGCCGGGACGATTCCGAACGGGCCACGGGTACAGCCAATGGCTACCCCTTCGGCGCGTTCGGACTCGGTGCCACACGGGCCACCATCTAGGCAGTTGGATTCAATTCGCCTGGCTGATGCGCCGGCCGGTGCGCGGTCCGTGCGTGGTGTGGCTGGCGGCTTCGCGGGCGCGGCCCTTGGCCCAATGCCGGAGTGCCGCTATCTGGCCGTCCATGAGCTGTGCCAGCGGCACGGTATGGGTCATGGCCTCCAGTATGTCTTTGGGCTTGGGTTCCCGGCCTTCGGCATACGCCTCGTGCATGGCATCGACAAACACCGCCTCGATCTCGGCACCGGTGTACTGCTCACAGGCGCGGGACAACACCACCGTATCGAAGTCGGTGGGCTTGCGCTGATAGCGGCTGATGATGATGTCCCAGATTTGCGCGCGCTCCAGGGCATCAGGCAGATCGACAAAGAACATCTCGTCAAAGCGGCCCTTGCGCAAAAACTCGGGCGGGAGTTTGGATACATCATTGGCGGTCGCCACCACAAACACCGGTTTTTCCTTTTCCTGCATCCAGCTCAGGAACGAGCCGAACACGCGCGAGGAGGTGCCGCCATCGGTGCTGCCGCTGGACTTGCTGCCCGAGAAACCCTTTTCGATTTCATCGATCCATAACACACAGGGCGCAATGGCCTCGGCGGTCTGGATGACCGAGCGCAGGTTGGCTTCACTTTGGCCGACGATGCCGCCGAACACGCAGCCCATATCGAGGCGCAGCAGTGGCAGGCCGAACGCGCCGGCCGTGGCCTTGGCGGTCAGGGACTTGCCGGTGCCGGGGATGCCGACAATCAACAAACCCTTGGGGGCG
>JBILFE010000618.1:0-2970 GCA_044351705.1 Luteolibacter sp.
GGTTGTTCGTAGTGGTCCGGACTGAGCAACATTTGATGCGCCCGCTCGGCGAGGAGTTCATCCCGGAAGGGGCCGGATGGCAGTGTGGCGAGACCACTGGCCACTGCGGCATCATCATGTCCCCACCAATTGGTGACCAATTCCTTGGCCAGTGGCAACCAGGAATCCTCGATCGGAAGGGTCTGGATCCATGCGGTGATTTCGTCATTCACCCTGGAGTCGTGCTCGACGAACAACCCACGAACAGCGTTTTTCGCTGCTTCCTTCATGCCGTTCTCCATCAGTTTGACGATCCAATTCCGGAGCGTGGCGCGGGCTTCAGGGTATTCCGAGGATCCGGTGAACACCTCGTAGGCTGCCGAATCGCGGTGCTCGGCAGGCAGCCGCATGATGATGGCCAGCGTGTCATCATCCAACTTCTCCTGGCGAAGTTCGCGGCCCAGTTCCCTAGCCAAGTCATCTTGTTTGTCATGATCTCCGATCAACGCGAACTGGCTGAGAAATCCGTCAATGTCTCCGTCTTTCAACTGGCAAAGAGCCAGTCCCTGGAGATTCGCCGCACTGGGACGATCTGCCGCCACGCCCGCGGCCCCGAGATTCTTTGATGCCTCGTCGCGGATTCTGCCCAACCACGGGCCAACGACTTCGACGGGCAGAGCATCGATCAAGCGGACCACCGTTTGTAGGTCGCAGTCGGACAATAAGTCGGCCGCGTCAGAGCACCCGTTGCGGATGGCGAAATCGAGCAGCAAGTCCGGCCGGGTCCGCGCGAGATCGGAGAGCGGATAGAACCTCAGCGACTCCGGCCATACCGCGCATTGGTCGAGATAGGCCACCAGACCGACCGGATCACGTTGGGCCCATGCCTTGAACAATTGCCCCTGCAGCTCCTCACGCTCCGCTTTGCTCATGGGCTGCGAACCTAACAAAATGAACGCCTGCTGGATTTCCGCGGACGACGACAGGCGGGCGGCAAGCGGAGGTCTGGCTCGTGACGAGGATCGGGACACCGCGGGCGCGATGTCCATGGCCTGAGGCGCGGACTTCGCGATGAACCAAGCTCCGGCCAACCCTAACAAGAAGGCAATGGCAAGAGTGGCGGATTGGCGTTGAGGTGAATGCCGCATCGAAGGATTCAGTCCGATGGTTTCTTTTTTGGATCGGTTAGTTTGGCGCGCAGCGGATCGTCCGGGTGCAACGCATCCCTCCAGGCGAGTGCGGGCCGTGGAGCAAGCTCGCGCCAGTTTTCCCACGTCCTCTGTTGCCTCCATCGGATATCCGCTTCTGTCTTGGTATCGGTGACTGCCGCGACAATGATTTGCAGTCGCTCCAGCAGGTGTGATCCTCGCGGGTCCGCGTTCCCGCCGTAGTCTGGAACCACAGCCTCCCGAAACAAGCCATTGAAGCCATCCTGTTTGGACAGTTCCGCCGCCCACTCCATGAGTTGCCGGGGATCGGAGCGCCCGGCCGTGGCCCGCCAGGCGGCTTGCTCCAATGCCTGCGGATAGGCATCCGCACCCGGAATGGCCTGGCACAGTTGATCGAGCAAATCCCGGCGAGTCGCCCCGCCCGTCAGATAGGGTTCCGCGAGGCCGGGGGTTTGTTGGATCGCTTGCTCAACCATTCGCGACATCGCGTCACCGATGGCCTTGGGCTTGGAGGCTCCATCCGTTAGATTGCTTTTGATAGTCTCGTCGAGCGATGCCGGCTCCGGCTTGGCAACTGGCAGGAGTTCCAACCACCATGGCTTGCACTCGTTGTCCCGGATCGCTTCCGGAACCAAGGACGGATCCAGCGCCCCGCGGACCTGCTTGAACCACTCGACCGTCACGTAGGTGGCTGGGTCCGGGGGGTGAAATGAAAAATCCGAGAATGTGCCCTGCGGCGGCGCCCAGTCATTTAACAACTTGTCCCGCACGGCTGCCGGGCAATCGTTTGCTAGAATCCGGGCCACCTCCGGCGGATCTTGCAGCCGCCATTCATCGGCAAACCGTTCCCAGAATCGGTCCTTCAACTCTGGATCGGTGATTGTCTGATAGCAGGTGATGAAACCGGCCAGGCCAGCGTCCCAGGCAAAATGGGTTGCCAGGCCATTGGCGATTGTGCGGCGCATGCGGTAGGGAAGCTTGTCATCGCGGAGTTGTTGCGCCATCCAGTCCCGGCCAAACTCACGCTCTAGCAGGGCTGAAGTCGTGTACAACTCATCCAGCAGACGCCAGCTGCGGGCAAGGCATGCCAGGGCGGCGTCCAGATCGCGCTCCCGCCAGGCATGGAAGATGGCGAGCGCCGTGTTGGTGCCTTCGTCGGTTTGATTCTTCAGGGCGGTGCGCATGGCGGCGGCCGGATCGGGGTGATCCCGGTAGCGCGACGACGCGTTGACGATGGCATCGAGCCGCAGGTTGACCTCCGCCCGCTCCTCCTCAAGTTCCCGCCGGTATTGCTTGAGCAATTCGGGGATCGGCAGCTTCTCTCTATCGGAAAAACTGCTAGTTTCCTCGTGATCCGCCTTCACCTTGGCCAGTGCTTGGTCGAACCACGCCGCCGCCACCACCCGGGCTTGACCGGCTGGCGGTGGCGGTGGCGGGTTACTGACAAACAGTCCCAGTCCCGGGCCGTGGCGATGCAGCAACACCAGTCCGCCGAACAAGCCGATGGCCAACACGATTCCATGGGACGCGAACCCAAGACGGCGATTCGTAGAGGAATGCATGGCAAGTCACAGTGTGTGGATAGCAGCCGCCGGGCAAGCATGGATTGAGAGAAATAGCTAATTCTTTTTGCCGCCACCCGCCTTCAAAATCCGGTTTTGAACAGGCACGGGGGTCGAACGGGGTGCATAATTCAGTGCTTGCCCTTTCCAGAGTAAGCCGCCAGATTCCCGCCGTTCAGATGAGAGAATCGCAAACCATTGCTCTTGTGCTCAGGGGTCGGATGGACGGCGTGGAGATCACGCCCGCCATCTAAAATGCA
>JBILFE010000619.1:0-2969 GCA_044351705.1 Luteolibacter sp.
GCCCACGGTCTATCCGTGTGTGCCCGGCCACGAAATCGTCGGGCGGGTCACCCAGGTGGGTTCTGCCGTCAGCAAGTTCAAAGCGGGTGACCTGGTGGGTGTCGGCTGTCTGGTCGATTCCGACCACTCCTGCCCGAGTTGCCAGGCCGGCCTCGAGCAGTTCTGCCCCAACCAAGTGCTCACCTACGGATCACCCGACAAACACGCAACGGCACCAGTCACCTATGGCGGCTACTCCGACAGCATCGTCGTGGACGAACGCTTCGTGCTGCGAATCCCGCCCCACCTGAGCCTTGCCGGCACCGCACCGCTGCTTTGTGCCGGCATCACAACCTATTCGCCGATGCGTCACTGGGGCGTCACGCAGGGCAAAAAGGTCGGCGTGGTCGGTCTCGGTGGCTTGGGCCACATGGGCGTGAAATTCGCGCATGCATTCGGCGCGCACACCGTCGTTTTCACCACCTCACCTAACAAGATGGAGGACGCGCTCCGCCTCGGTGCGGATGAAGTCGTCATCTCCCGCAACGCCGACGAGATGCAGCGCCACGCGGGCAGCTTCGACTTCATCCTCGATTGCGTGGCCGCCGAGCACGACATCAATGCCTACATCAACCTGCTCACCCGCGACGGCAATATCACCTTGGTCGGCGCGCCTAACAAACCTCTGCCCGTTGCCGCCTTCAGCCTCATCTTCGGCCGCCGCAGCCTGTCTGGATCGCTCATCGGCGGCATCGCTGAAACCCAGGAAATGCTCGACTTCTGCGGCGCACATAACATCACCGCCGACGTGGAGGTGATCCCGATCCAAATGATCAACGATGCCTATGAACGGATGGTTCGATCTGATGTGAAGTATCGCTTCGCCATCGATATGGCTTCGCTCAAAGCCGAATGACAAATCCTCACGCAGCGGTCTGGAATGCAGGAATGGTCCAACTTTGACAAGGGGGGCGGCGATTCGTTGGGCGGATTATGGCGGGTGCCCGGTCAGCCGTTGCGTGCGACGCATGCAAATGGGCCAAGTTGCGCTTGTAATCATGGAAAATCCTCCTAGAGTGACAGCCCGTGACTACCGGAACCAAGAAACACATCCTCATAGTCGGCGCCGGGCCGGGTGGCCTCACCGCCGCAATGCTCCTCGCCCACCGCGGGTTCCGCGTCACTCTTGTGGAAAAATCCGGGCGTGTCGGCGGCCGCAATTCCGAACTGGATGTGGACGGCTTTTCCTTTGATCTGGGGCCGACATTCCTGCACCAGAAATTCTGCCTGGACGAAATCTTCGCTGAAACCGGCAGCAGCAGCGAGGACCACCTGGAATTTGTCGATCTCAACCCGATGACGCGTCTCAGTTGGGGCGACACCTCGCTCCATACCTACAGCGACACCGCCAAGATGTCGGCCGAGATCGAGCGGGTATTTCCTGGGAGCAGCGACGGGTTCAGGCGCTACATGAGCGACCACGCGGTGAAATTCCGCAAGATCTACCCCTGCCTGCAGCATCCCTATCAGACGCTGGGTTCGTTTTTGCGGCCGAGTCTTCTGCGCGCGCTGCCCTACGTGCTGACCACCCGCAGCGTGCACGATGTGTTGGGGGATTACTTCGATGAGGAACGGCTGAAGCTCGCCTTCACCTTTCAAGCGAAGTATCTCGGCATGTCGCCCTGGCACTGCCCGGCCTTGTTCAGCATCCTTTCATACACGGAGTACCGTTACGGCATCTATCATGTCCAAGGCGGACTCAACCGCATCTCGCAGGCGATGGCCACCGAGTTTGAAAAGCTCGGCGGCGAACTGCGGCTCCACTCGCCGGTGAAACAACTGCTCTTCAGCGGTCGCGATCTGACCGGCGCGGAGCTTGAAAACGGCGAGCGTCTCACCGCCGACGCCGTTGTGGTCAATGCCGACTATGGCCATGCCGCCACCCGCCTGTTCGGCAAACACAATGTGCCCGAGGAGAAGATGCGCGCACGCAAGTTCTCGTGCTCGACGTTCATGCTCTATCTCGGGGTGGACAAGCTCTACGAAAATGAACCACACCATCATATCATCTTCGCGGATGACTACCGCGGGAATGTCGAGGACATCCAGAGCGAACGGCGGCTTTCCAGTGATATGTCGGTTTATGTGAGAAACTCCTGTGTCACCGATCCGCACGTCGCGCCCGCCGGCCAGTCTGGCCTCTACGTGCTCGTGCCCACCATCAACGCGAGGCATGGTTTCAATTGGGAAAGCCACAAGGAGGAATATGCGGACAAGGTGCTCAGGCGCATCGAACAACGCACCGGTATGAAGGACCTGCGCCGCCGCATCATTGCCAAACGCATCATCACGCCCGACGATTGGCAGAGCTCCTCGGTTTTCATGGGGGCCACCTTCAATCTCGCCCACACACTCGGTCAGATGCTCTACATGCGTCCGCACAACCGCTATGAGGGATTCAACAACTGTTATCTCGTCGGCGGCGGCACCCATCCCGGCAGCGGACTGCCGACGATCTACGAATCCGGCCGCATCAGCGCCAATCTCGTCTGCGAACAGTTCGGCATGCCCTATCAAGCGGTCGATCTCGCATCCGACTATTTGCGTGACGCGTGACTTGGCTTCGAAGCGATTGTAACAACGCTGCAACTATGCAACTGAAATTTGATTGGCTGAGGGGGGTAAAGCGAAGTTACAGGTTTAGAGAATTTATGGGGTGTTGCTGGTGATTTTCCTGCGGAGTGTAATGAGCTGGGATTTCAAGGCGGACAATTGTTGGTCGAGCGCGGTGATGTCGCTCAGGACGCTGTCTTTTTCCGCGATGCTTTGTTTGGCTCTGACCTGCTCATCGAGTTCGGCGTGCATTTCGGACATGCTGTTCATGATGATGCCGATGAAGAGGTTGAGCATGATCATGGTCCCCAGCAGGATGAAGCTCACGAAATAGGCCGCCGCGATGGCGGGTGAGGAGCCGGTGGCGCTAGCGAAGA
>JBILFE010000192.1:0-6414 GCA_044351705.1 Luteolibacter sp.
CCTACGATCTGGTCACCCATTTGTCCGGCACCTTCAAGACCGCCTTCCCCGATGGCAAACCCGGCGAAAAACCTGTAACCCCAAAGGCTGAGGAGCCTAACAAGCAGGTCGGCCAGTTGCCTGCCGAAGTGAAAATGGAAGACCCCAAACCCACATGGCTCAAGGAATGCGCCAAGCCCGGCAACGTTTTCCTGATTGGCGACGTCGATGCCTTCTATGACGACTTTGCCTATCGGGTACAAAACTTTGGTGGCATGCAAATGGCCTCGCCGGCCAATGGCAACGCCTCGTTGCTGTTCAATGTGCTCGACCAAGCCGCCGGCTCGGAACACCTCATCGGGTCCCGCTCCCGCTCCGCCATCCGCCGCCCCTTCACCGTGGTTAAGGAAATGGAAGCCAACTTCAACAAAGAAGTCGGCCAGGAAATCGCCAACTTCCAAGCCAAGCAGGAAGAAGCCCAACGCAAACTCAACGACCTCCAAGCGCAAAAGGCCCAGGGTTCGGAGCTTCGCCTATCGCCCGCGCAAGAAGCCGAGATTCGCAAGTTGCGCAAGGAAAACGTGGAGTACTCCCGCTTGATCCGTGAAAAGGAAAAAGATTTGCGCCGCCAAAAAGACAAACTCGCCGGTAACATCACCTTGCTCAACGTGGCTGTCATGCCCGCCATCGTTGTCCTGTTCGGCTTCGCCCTCTTTGTCAAACGCCGCTCCGCCACCCGCGCCCGCTGAGGCGGGAATCTCAAATCTCAAATCTCAAATCTCGAATTTCAAATCTCAAATCCCACCGTCCATGAACAACCGCCAAGTTATCTTCCTGTGGATCATTGCCATCGCTCTCGGAGGCGCCGTGGCCTTCGTCAAGTTCGGCCAGAAACAGTCCACTGCCAGCACCACCGCCCGCGTCGCCGGACAAACCTTGTTGGAGTCGTTCCCCGCCACCGAGGTCGCCGCCATCGAGATCCAAGGCCTCGGCAACGCCACCAACCTCGTCAAAAAAGACGGCAAATGGAGCGTTTCCCAGCGCGACGACTACCCTGCCAATGTCGCCATGGTCAATGAATTCATCCGCACCCTTGAAGCCCTCAAGGTCACTCAGGGTATCCAAGCGGGTCCCTCGTTTGCGCCCCGCTTCGGCCTCGATGAGTCCGCCACCAGCGCTGAAAAGCACGGTCTGACAGCAACCTTCAAGAACGCTTCGGGCGAGGAGCTGGCCAAGGTTTCCATTGACCGCCGCGTGGCTGCGGAAAATTCCGCGTCACCCTACGGTGGCGGCGCCCCTAACGGACGCTTCGTCCGCAACTACAAGGACAGCACCGGCATCTATCGCGTCAGCGAATCCTTCTCCTCGGTCAGTGAAGAGCCCAAACGCTGGCTCGCCGATGGCTTTATCCAAATCGAAAAAATCAAGTCCATCAGCGTGACCCAACCCGACAAGACGGACGTCGCATGGAAGCTTTCCCGCGAGACCGAGGACGGAGCCTTTGCCCTCGCCGGCGCCGCCCCAACAGAAACCCTCGACACCACCGCCACCGACCCACTCAAGAGCTTGTTCTCATATGCCCGCTTTGACGACGTGATCAATGCCAGCAAAACCGCCGAACGCATCCAGCCCACCGGCAAGCGCAGCGCCACCATCGAGACGGTGGAAGGCTTTACCTACACCCTGAATATCAGCCTGCTCAAGCCCGCTGCCCCGGCCACCCCGGTGCCCACCTCCACTGACAGCTACGCACTCACGGTTGCCGTTGCGGCGGAGTTGCCGAAAGAGCGCAAAAAAGCCGACGGCGAAAAACCCGAGGATGCCAAGACCAAGGACAGCGCGTTCACCGATCGTCTCAAAACCTTGACGGAAAAACTCGCCAAGGAACAAGCCTTGGCCGGGCGCACCTTTGAAGTGAGCAAAGCCACCGTGGAGGCCCTGCTCAAGGACCGTTCCGCACTGCTGAAGAAAGACGCCGCGCCGGCCACTCCGCCGGCCGCTGGTGCCCCTCAAGCGGGCACCCCAGTGCAGGCCGCCACTCGTCCGATCGAAGTCACCACGCCCCCCATCGCCGTCCCTCCCATGCCCGAACCAGGGCAGGAAAAACCGGATGGCCAGTGACCGCCAATCACCGCGGTCACGGCGTGGATTTCATCTCTGGCGTTGACCTCGGCGCTGGAGTGTGCAACCTGCGCCCCCGATGATTTCCGTCCAGTCCCTGCGCGTCGAGTTTGGTGCCCGCGTGCTTTTCAATGATCTTGCGTTTTCCGTGCAACCCCGGGAACGCATTGCCTTCGCCGGTCATAACGGCGCCGGCAAGTCCACCCTCATGAAATGCATCGCCGGCATCCAACCACCCAGTGCCGGTGCCATCCATGCACCCAAGGGCACCCGCATCGGCTACCTGCCACAAGAGGGGATCCATGTCCGCGGTCGCTCGTTGTGGGTCGAAACCGAGTCCGCCTTCGGTGAAGCCGTCGCCCTCCGCGAGAAAATCGAGCGTCTCTCCCGCAACCTCGGCAAACTCGATCCGCGCTCCTCACCCTATGCCGAAATGTTGGAAGAAATCGGCGGCCTCGAACTCCAACTCGATGCCACCAACCCCGAGCAGATGAAGCCGCGCATCGAGTCGGTCCTGCAAGGCCTCGGCTTCCAGAAAAGCGACTTTCCCCGCGATTGTTCCGAGTTTTCCGGCGGCTGGCAGATGCGCATCGCCATGGCCAAGTTGTTCCTGCAGGAACCGGAGGTGCTGCTGCTGGATGAACCCACCAACCACCTCGATATCGATACCCAACTCTGGGTCGAGCAATACCTCATCAACTACCCCGGTGCCATCCTGCTCATTTCGCATGATCGCGGATTGTTGGATACCCTGTGTACCCGCACCATTGCCTTCCACCATGGCCGCGCCGAGGAATATGCCGGCAACTTCTCCTACTACGAACGCGAATCGGTGCTGCGCCGCGACATCCTCTTCAAGCAATACACCGCCCAACAACGCGAAATCGCCGAGTCCCAGCGCTTCATCGACCGCTTCCGCGCCTCGGCTAACAAGGCCACCCTGGTCCAATCCCGCATCAAGCTGCTGGCCAAAATCGAGCGCATCCCCGCTCCCGAAATGGACGACGCGGTGGTGAAGTTCAAGTTTCCCGCGCCACCCGCCTCGGGCCATACCGTGGCCAAGCTCGATGCCGTCGCCAAAAGCTATGGCCCGATCCATGTCTTCAGCGGCTTCGATTTCGAAATCAACAAGGGCGAGAAAATCGCCATCGTCGGCCCTAACGGCGCCGGCAAGTCCACCTTCTGCCGCATCATCACCGCCCGCGAGGCTCCCGACGCCGGCGCCCACGTCTTCGGCCACAAGGTGGCCCCCGCGTTTTTCTCTCAAAACCACTCCGATGAATTGGATCCCGATCTAACCGTCCTGGAAACCGTCGAGCGCGCCGCATCCCGCGAGAGCATGCCACACGCCCGGAGTCTGTTAGGTTGCTTCTTGTTCCGCGGCGATGATGTCTTCAAGCAGGTCAAAGTGTTGTCCGGCGGCGAGCGCTCGCGCGTGGCCTTGGTGTGCATGCTGCTCACGCCTGCCAATTTCCTCATCCTCGACGAGCCCACCAACCATCTCGACATGCAATCGCAGGATGTGCTCCTGCGCGCCCTCATCGATTACCCCGGCAGCGTCCTCATTGTCTCCCACAACCGCTCGTTCCTCGATCCGCTCGTCTCCAAAACCCTCGAGTTCCGCGCCGGCCGCCAACCGCTCCTCTATCACGGCAATATCTCCTACTACATCGAAAAATCTGCCGCCGACCAGGCCCTCGCCGCCGCCCGCAAGGCACCCGCCCGCACCACCGGAACCACCGGCGGTGCCAATCTTTCTAACAACCTATCCCGCAAGGACCAGCGCCGCGTCGAGGCCGAGGCCCGCGAGCTGCGCGCGAAAATCCTCAAGCCGCGCGAGATCGAATTATCCGCGCTGGAAACCAAGATCGGCGAACTCGAAGCCGCCCAGGCCACCCTCACCCAACATCTATCCAGCGACGCCTGTGCCGCCGATCCCAACCTTCTGCGCGATACCTCCAACGCCGTCGAAAAAGTCACCCACGGCCTCGAAACCAGCTACTCGCGCTGGGGCGAGCTCTCCGCTGAAATCGAGGCCGTCCGCGCCAAACTCGGCCTCACCGAGTAAGTGCCGACTTCCTGTGCGGGCGCATGGGTGACAACGCGGCGGGCCGCCGAAGGCTCAGGGACGCCCCATCACCCATGCGCGTCAAGTTAACGGGATTTTATGATTTTGCGTGACGATTTTTACCACTGAATGCACTGAGGACCACTGATGCCACTGAAATAATCATCAGACCTCACTAAACGACCTCGAATTTGACGAAGGGGCGAGCAAGTTGAGTTCCTCCAATTACGCGTCCTTTTGAGAGTCGGACAGCATTGTTAGTTTGGTGGACCGTCGTTGATGCGCACGCTGATTTGTTCTTTGCGGGTGAGGCGGAGCCGCAGCGGGCGTCCGCTGCCATCGGGCAGGGTAAGGCCTCCGGCGTTGAGTTCATCGAGGTGCGCCGCGATGATTTTGCGGAGTTTGGGCGGGTGGTTGACTTGCGGCACGAGGTGGACTTCGATTTCGGTTCCCGTCCAGCGCAGGGCGCCGTCGCATTGGGTGAGTTGGCGGTAGTGGTCGTGATCGTCGCGATAATTGTCGTAGGCGGTCTTGAAGGGTGTGAAGAACCGGTAGAACAGATTCCTGGCAGTGATCTTGATGGCGTCCATGAGGGTTTTGTTACTCAAGTCCATGCGTACCATTTCCTGGTTGATGAGTTGGTCGATGCGCGAGACTTCCTTTTCCAACGCGGATTTTTCTTCCTCGTTTTGGACAATGAGTTGGTGGAGGTCGTCGATTTTGAGGGTTCGCTGCTGGCGGTATTTCTCATGGCGTTTGGCGGCGTTGTGGAGGCGGGCGAGTTCCTTGCTTTCCGCTGCGGCGGCGCTTGAAGTGTTAGAGGTGGGGGTGGTGCGGCTGGCGATGCTTGTTTGGATCTCCTCCAGGCGTTGTTGGCGCAGGGCTTGATCGCGTTGGGCTCGGTCGGCGGCGAGGAGTTGGCGGGCTTGCCGTCCGGCGAGTTGGCGGCCGATTTTGACTTTTTCCACGTAGGCGAGGTTGGGGACCTGGCGGTCGGTGAGTTGATCGCGCAGCTGTTCGTATGGAGTGGAGCGGTATCGGTGCACTCGAAATAGATGGGATGGCCTTGGGAGGTGTGGATATAGTCGCTGTTGATGAGCTTGTCGGCCCAGCGGATGGCGGCGCACCAGCCCTTGAGGATGTTTTGGGTGCCGGTGTAGTGGGTGGTGTGGGGGTCGTAGTAGAGGTCGGGCTCGTCGTCGGGGATGGCGAGTTGTTGATAGTTCCAGCGCAGCACCGCATCGATGGTGGCGGGAGTGGCGAGGCGGGTGAGTTGCTCGCGCTGTGGTGTAGGGAAGCGCACGGTTTGGCCGAGGAGATCGCCGAGGTCCTCCCAGTTGAGATACTTGGTTTGTTCGATGTTGACGGCCCCTAACATGACGCTGCCGAGCCATTGGGCGAGCAGCGGTTCGGGCGGACTTGTGGCCCGGGCAATGGTGGACAGGGCACCAGAGAAGATGAGCATGCCGACATGGTCGCAAAGAACGGAATCGCCGGGCCGAGGCTGCCAGTTTGGAGGAAAGCACTTGCTCGCCAGCGGCTCGGCCCCGGTGGAATCAATGTCGCGGCAATCGGCCTGGGAGCTTGTTTCAGGGGTAAAGTCGGCGAGGTCGTCGGTGGTCGTTATGTCGTTTTGCTGGCAAGCAGCCTCCTCCAACGGGTGCAACGGCGGCAAGCATGTTAGAGACGGCGGCGTTCCAGACATGGCGGCACAATTTCCTTTGAGTTCGAGGGTGATTTGCCGGATGGTTTCCCCGGAAAGTTTCACCTCGAAGATGCTTTGAATCTCCCGGATCAGGGTGGCGCGGTAATTGGGGCAAGCTTCGGCGCGCAATTCGGGCCACCGCCGGGCCACGTAGTTGTCGATGGCCGGGGTGCGTTTCTGATTAGCTCCACGACCCAGCAGGACGCGCGCGAGGCGCTCCGGATCTCGCGAGACAATGGCCTCTCCCCATGAGCGGATGGTTTTGCGGTCCGCCTTGAAAACCTCTTCGAGTTTGGCGACCAAAACCCCAGCATTGTAAAGGCGTCCGGCGAGCATCTTGAAGGCCATCTGGTCGGGATCGTCCGGCACCACCTCCATGAGTTCCAAGCCATAGAAAACCCTGATGGATTGTTGGTCTTCGGTGGTGTAAAGAGTGATGCAGGGATTGCGTTTGTCGGTCGGAAGAATCAGTTGGTGGGTGTGGTAGGACTCCATGGAACACGATGGCTGGGGTGGCCAGCACGCTAGCCCGAGTTTCTCA
>JBILFE010000560.1:0-3254 GCA_044351705.1 Luteolibacter sp.
GCCAACTTGGCATGAAATGTTTTCAGTCCGCGATCCGGGCTCGAAAACCGGCAGCAAAGCCGCTCATTTGGAGGATTTAAACTTGCTCGCCTCTTCGTCTTTATCGAGGTCGTTTAGTGAGGTCTGAATAAAGAGGACGATCACCGAATCGCCTTGTGAAATAGGGATGGTGTGGTTAGGCGAAGAGAAGAGGGCGATTCGGAGATCGCCCCTCCTTGCGCAAGATCAACTGCAACCCTGGCTGGTGCCGCACTGGGTGCAGACGCCACAGGCACCGGCGCGGATGACTTTATCCGAGCCGCAGTTGGAGCAGGTGATGCCCATGAAGGCGCTGCCGAGTGCGGTCTTGACCCGGTCCGGGCCGGCAGCCAGGGCTGGCAGCACGGGAAAGGAATCGCCGGTGCGGCTCAACTCGCGGACCGGACGATTGACGGCGGCCTTTTCCATCTCGGTGATTTCCGGCATCGGCAGGTCTTCCTGATAGGATTCCGGGGCGGTGGCTTCACGGTAACCCTTGATGAACTCACAGCCCATCCAGCGGAAAACATAGTCGGTGATGCTGAAGGCGGTGCGGATGTCCGGATTCTTGGTGAAACCACTGGGCTCAAACCGTTGATAGGCGAATTTCTTCACCAATTGTTCGAGGGGCACGCCGTATTGGAGGGAGATGGAGGTGAGCGTGGCCACGGTGTCCATGAGGCCGCCGATGGTGCTGCCTTCCTTGGACATTTGCACGAACAACTCACCGGGCTGACCGTCTGGATAGAGTCCCACCGTGATATACCCCTCGTGACCGGCAATCTCAAACTTGTGTGTCAGTGACATGCGGGTGTCCGGCATCTTGCGGCGCTGGCGGCGGTCGAGCAATTGGTTCAGGGCGGCATTTTCCGTGATGAGTTGGGCGAGCTGCTTTTCCAGTTCGGAGGCCACCGGCACCGTGGTGTCCTCACCGCCCATGTCCTTGGTCTTGCGGGTGTTGAGCGGAGCACTGCGCTTCGAGCCGTCCCGATAGATCGCCACCGCCTTGAGGCCGAGCTGCCAGGCTTCAATGTAGGTCTGCATGACTTCCTCGACGCTGGCGCTTTCGGGCAGATTGACGGTTTTGGAAATGGCCCCGCTGAGAAACGGTTGCGCTGCGGCCATCATCCGGATGTGACCGGTGTAGTGGAGGCTGCGGGTGCCCTGGTGGGCTTTGAAGGCACAGTCGTACACCGGCAAGTGCGGCTCCTTGAGACCGCTGCTAACAGGCTGGCCGGTTTGTTCATCGACCACGTTTTCAATGGTGTCGTACTTGGCAATGTGGGCGAGGATGGCGGTGATTTCCGGCTTGCTGTAACCCAGGTTGCGCAGCGAGGGCTCAACGGTTTGGTTGACAATCTTGAGCATGCCGCCGCCGGCGAGTAGCTTGTACTTCACCAGGGCGAGTTCCGGTTCGATGCCGGTGGTATCGCAATCCATGAGGAACCCGATGGTGCCGGTGGGTGCCAACACGGTGACCTGGGCATTGCGGTAGCCGTGGGCGCGGCCCAACTCGAACGCGCGTTCCCAATCCCTGCGGGCGGCTTGCTTGATAGGCGCGGAGCGGGGTTCGTCCCGGATCTGGTCGATGGCCGCCTGGTGCTTGTGCATCACGGCCAGCATCGACGGTTCATTGGTGTCCATGGGCGGATGACTCACGCCGTTGCAGCGGCTGTCGTGATAGCCTTTGAACGGACCTAACACGGCGGCCATTTCCGCGCTGCACGCGTAGGCGTGGCCGGTCATCACGGCGGTGATGGCACCGGCCAGCGCACGGCCTTCATCGCTGTCATAACCGAGGCCATAACTCATGATCAGGGCTCCGAGATTGGCATAGCCCAGACCCAGCGTGCGGAAGATATGCGAGTTTTCCGTGATCGACTTGATCGGATAGCTGGCGTTGTCGACGAGGATTTCCTGCGCGGTGATGAAGATGCGCACCGCGGCGCAGAAACGCTCGATATCAAACGAGCCGTCGCCGTGCTTGAAACGCATCAGGTTGAGCGACGACAGGTTGCAGGCGGTATCGTCGAGGAACAGGTACTCGGAGCATGGGTTGGTGGAGTTTTGGCGGCCGGTGCCCTTGCAGGTGTGCCATTCGTGAATGGTGGTGTCGAATTGCATGCCGGGGTCTCCGCAAACATGAGTGCCTTCGGCAATTTTGAGCAGCAACTCGCGCGCATTCTTTTTCTCGCAGGGCTGTCCATCACACACCCGCTTGGTCCACCACTCGCGGCCGTCCACGGCGGCCTGCATGAACTCATCACTGGCGCGCACCGAGAGGTTTTCGTTCTGATACATGACCGAACCGTAGGCATCGCCATTGTAGCTGCCATCGTAGCCTTGCTCAATGAGCGCCCACGCCTTCTTCTCCTCGGCGGTCTTGGCAACGATGAATTCCTCAATGTCCGGATGCCAGTCTTTGAGCGTGTTCATTTTGGCGGCACGACGGGTCTTGCCACCGCTTTTCACCACGTTGGCCACCTGGTCGTACACCCGCAGGAACGACAACGGCCCGGATGGCCGCCCGCCACCGGAAAGCTTCTCGCGCGTGGAGCGCAGCGTTGATAGATCGGAGCCGGTGCCCGATCCGTACTTGAACAACAACGCCTCGGACGCCGCCAACCGCATGATGTCTTCCATCGTGTCACCCACCCCTTGAATGAAACACGCGCTCGCCTGGGGGTATTGATATTGCGTCGGCGCCCGCATGGCTTTGCCCGCCTTGCGGTCAAAATACCAGTTGCCCTCGCCCGAATTCTTGCCAGTGCCGTATTGATGATAGAGGCCGACGTTGAACCATACCGGCGAATTGAATGCACCGTGCTGGTTGAGACACAACCATGTTAGATCGCCGTAAAATGCGGCGGCGCTCTCCTCGTCGGCAAAGTAGCCGTCGGCCATTCCCCAGTCGGTGATGCTGCGGGTCACACGGTGGATGAGCTGGCGCACCGAGCTCTCGCGGCCGCCGGTCTTGGGATCTGTCCCACGCGAAATGTCCCCGTAAAAATATTTGGAAACGGCAATCTTGGTGGCAAGCTCGCTCCATGCCTTGGGCACCTCGACGTTTTCCTGGCGGAAAATCGCCTTGTTCGAATCATCCGTGATTTCGGCCGTGCGGAATTCCCATTCCACGTCGTCAAACGGATCGGTGCCGGGGGTGCTGAACCGGGCTTCAAAGGATAACCCGCAAGCGGCTTCGGGGGTCGGTGGTATCATACGGCGGGATGGAAAAT
>JBILFE010000620.1:0-2962 GCA_044351705.1 Luteolibacter sp.
TAAAAAAGCCGCCGAGGATGGCAAAGCATGGGGTGAGGGCCTTGTGGAGATTGACGACGGATTCATCGCCGGTGGTCCCCTGGATTGAGGGTTTTGATGAATCAGTGGAGTGGTGAGGTGTTTGGTCCGACCAGATCAAGCGGACAGCGAGCACGATAGCCGCGGTGGCCAGCAACCATCCGGTTAGAAGCTTGGCCATCAGGAAGTTGCGTTTTGATTGCCGGTGTTTGGATTTCCCGTGTTTTGGGGAATGCTTCGAGTGCGGTGGCACGGCCGCCGGGTGGTGGGTGCGGGCGGGCGGAGGAGATTCCGGGACAGCGACGAGCACTCCCAAGGAGGGAGGGCGGCCACATAGGGTGCAATGGCGGCCAGGCGCAGCCTCCATCGGCGACTCAAAGAGCGACCCGCAACGTCCGCAGTGGTACCATGCCGAATTTTGGTTGCTCACGGGAGGGAGTTTAGGGGGAAACCCAGCCAATGTGAAGCATCTCTCCGATGATCCACTGGTTTTTTTGAGATCCCGTGGGGCCAGGGGACAAGCGCAGGGTGATGGTTTGTTGTGCGTGGTCTGATTCAAGCGCCGCGCCGGAGGCGAAAACCTTCTCCAGGGAGGATTGCGCGGGGGTTGCCAATTTGGCGTAACCCCACACGACTCGCTCGTGATCCATTCCAAACAAGATGAATGAACGGAACTGCGATTCAGGAAATGTCAGCGAATAGAAATTTGCGGGTGCGACGTAGGCGCGGATGATCCCCCCCGAGCCGGTTCCCTTTTGGAGGGTTTCAAACGAAGCGTCACCGAGTCCTTGGGTGGCTTCCCAATCGATGCGCAGGCTGCCTTCTTCGCGGACGAAATACACACAGGACTTGGAAAAGTTCGGTTTGCAGACGTGCAACAGGCCGTGGCTCACTCCGCCTTCCGTGCTGACCTGCCATTCGGCATCGCGAGCGGGCTGCCATCCTGCTGGAGCCATCCATGGCTGCCAATCGTGTTGCAGGCGTTTGGTTAGGCGTTGGGCATTGCGGATGATCGGCAGGACCTGCTGCGGGGTGTTGGCCATGGCATAGGCGGTGCACAAGGCGCGGGCGTCTTGTTCAATCAATCCGTCAGGGTCAAACCCCTGCACCTCCTCCTCTGGCTGTTGAGCTGTCACCACGGCCACGGGTTCGACCGGAAGTTTTTTCCTTGGCATGAGCCACAACTCCTGGATGGCAAGTGCCGCCACGATCAAGACCGCCACGCCCGCTCCGCCGGCCGCCAACCAGCGCATCGGGCCGGTGGTGGATATTCCCCAATCCTTGCCCTCACCGAAGAGTCGCGGTGGTCGTTCCGTCGCCGCAGGATTGGCTGCGGGAATCACGTTGTTAGCATGAAACGGACCCGCCTCGGACTGGGGTTTTAATTTCACCACCGCATCGTCAAATCCGTCGCTGTGGGCCGCCTTGTGGATTTTTGGTTGGTGCCGCGAAGTTGTTCCAAAATCGATGTGCATGCCGATTTCCGTTCTGTTTCTGAAATGGACGGGTCCATGGGCGCGAGCATCCGGTTCGCGTTTTGTTGGCAAAACCAAGCCGCCGGGGTTGCGGTTTTCGACCGTCACGCATTCATGATCCCACATGTCCACGGGAGAGACGGGTCGGGCTTGACTGGGAGTGCTGTGAAGGGCTGGAGCCATCGGAAATCCCCCAAGGGACATCGGCAAGGAGTTTGCCCAATTCTGGTTTGGATGGCAAGCCAGTAAGTGGGAAAATCCCATGAGGCTTGGTGCCAGGGCGGCGCGATGTTGCGCCTGCTCAGCCCTGGAGTATCCGCAGTGCGCCGCGGATCAAGGTTTCCGTCGTCGCGGCGGCATCCGCGTCAAACACCCGGCGCAGCGCCTTGCGGGAGTCCACCTGCTTGTAGCCCAGCGCGATGAGCGCCAGCTCGGCATCCGCGGCGGATGCGCTCACCTGGCCCGCGGCGGCGTCCTGCCAAGTGTCTGTCACACCGACTTTGTCTTTGAGTTCGAGCACAATGCGTTCGGCGGTTTTTTTACCCAGGCCTTTGATGCGGGAAAGTTCGGCCACGTCACCAGCGACCACGCAGGATTTGAAACGGGACACCGGCATGCCGCTGAGCACGGCCATGGCGATGGCTGGGCCGATGCCGCTGACGCGCTCGATGAGCATCAGGAACACATCGCGTTCTTCTTCGGTGGCAAAGCCGTAGAGCGTATGCGCCGTTTCGCGGATGTGCAGATGGGTGCGCAGGTCCACATCCAATCCCTCAGCGGCATGCAGGCGGTCAAAGGTCGATAGCGGCACGATCACCTCGTAGCCCACCCCATGGACATCCACCACCAGGCGGTTGGGATACGCTTCGAGGACTTTGCCGCGCAGTCTTGCAATCATCGTGCGGGGAGTGTGGCTCGGGCTGGCGCCTCACGTCAATGATTTGTAGCGCAGCCATCAAGGAGGGGCGATTTGCCTGATGAGTTCCGGTGAGTCAGTCAGGCCATCTCCGCTTCGCTCCGGTTCCGAATCGCCCTCTTCCCGTCCATGCTCAGCCCTCAAGGAGGGGAGTTCCCAAGCGGTGCTCACTCGCGGAGTTCCAGCGCTTATTAAGAGGGCGATTCGCAAATCGCCCCTCCTTGATAGATCTGCGCGCCCTTTTCCAGGAACTCCTGGCTCTTTTCCGCCATCCCGCGTGCCAGCGCTTCTTCCTCGGCGATGCCATGCGTGGCGGCGTATTGGCGCACGTCCTCGGAAATCTTCATCGAGCAGAAATGCGGGCCGCACATCGAGCAGAAGTGGGCGGTTTTGGCGCTGTCCTGGGGGAGGGTCGCGTCGTGGAACTCGCGGGCGGTTACCGGGTCGAGGCCGAGGTTGAACTGGTCTTGCCAGCGGAATTCGAAGCGGGCTTTGCTGATGGCGTTGTCGCGGTACTGGGCACCGGGATGGCCTTTGGCAAGGTCGGCGGCGT
>JBILFE010000621.1:0-2959 GCA_044351705.1 Luteolibacter sp.
GTTAGAGAAACATGATAGATCACCGACGGATAGGTGGAGATCACATTCATGTCGAACTCGCGGCGCAGGCGCTCCTGGATGATCTCCATGTGCAGCAAACCGAGGAACCCGCAGCGGAAGCCGAAGCCCAGCGCGGTGGAGCTTTCCTGCTGATAGGTGAACGCTGGATCGTTGATCTGGAGCTTGCCCATCGCCATTTTCAAGGCCTCATAGTCGGACGAATCCACCGGATAGATGCCGGAGAAAACCATCGGCTGGATTTCCTTGTAGCCGGGCAGCGCCTCCGGACAGGGATGGACGACGTCGGTCATGGTGTCGCCGACCTTTACCTCGGCGGCGGACTTCATGTTGGCGATGACGTAGCCGACGTCACCGGCCTGCAAGATTTCGCAGGCGGTCATTTTGGGGGTGAAGATGCCGACTTCCTTGACTTCGTAGGTATTGCCGGTGGCGAAGAGCTTGACCTTCTGGCCGCGTTTGACGCTGCCGGAAAACACACGGACGTAAGAAACAACGCCGCGATAAGCATCGTAGAGCGAGTCAAACACGCCGCAGCGCAGCAGCTTGTCGGGGTTTTCCACCGGGGCCGGGACGCGGGCAATGATGGCTTCGAGAATCTCCTCGATACCGATGCCATTCTTGGCCGAGGCGGGGATGCAATCCTCGGCCGGAATGCAGAGGATTTCCTCGAGCTGGCGTTTGCACTTGGCGACATCGGCCGCGGGCAGGTCGATCTTGTTGAGGACCGGGATGATCAGCAGGTTTTGTTGGGTCGCCAGGTGGAGGTTGGCGACGGTTTGGGCCTCCACGCCCTGGGCGGCATCAACCATGAGGATGGCACCCTCGCAGGCGGCCAGGGCGCGCGACACCTCGTAGGAAAAATCGACGTGGCCCGGCGTGTCGAGCAGGTTGAGCTTGTAGGTTTTGCCATCCTTGGCGGTGTATTCCATGGCCACCGGATGGGACTTGATGGTGATGCCTTTTTCCCGTTCCAAGTCCATCGAATCCAATAGTTGGTCCTGACGCTGGCGCAAGGTGATGGTGCTGGTGGACTCTAACAAACGGTCGGACAGCGTGGTTTTCCCGTGGTCAATGTGGGCGATGATTGAAAAATTACGGGTCAGCTCGGTGGACATGGGATGGGAAAGGCCGCAGGGGCGGGCGGCCAAGAAAGCAGGAATTGGCCTACAAGGCACGCAAAATCCAGCGCGGAAAATCCGGGGCTTGCTTGGTGCGGGAATTTCGGTAGGCTGTCCGCATGGAAACTGAGATTGCCAGCGACGCCCGGTTTGCCGATTTGGCAAAAGTCCGGCAGGCGCGATTGTTGTCTCCAGAGATGAAATTCCGGGCAGGGGCCGACTTGTTTGAGGAAGCCTGCCAATGGTCTCTCGCAGGGCTGGCCGTCCGCTATCCAGAGGCCACCGAGGCCGAGCGGCGTGAAAAGCTCCGACTTTTCATTCAACGGGCCGATCCGCAACCATGATGAACGGGACCACGGCACTGCTGAAACTCGTGGAGGCTTTTGATCAAGCGGACATTCCTTACATGATCGTGGGTTCCTATTCGTCGAATTTTTACGGCATTCCCCGCTCGACGAAAGATGCGGATGTGGTGGTGCATCTGCCCTCGGAAGCATGGGGCCAACTGCCCGCAGTCTTGCCAGAAGGGATTGAACTGGAAAATCAGATGAGTTTTGAAATGGTCACGTCCACGCGGCGGGAATTATTGCGGGTGAAAGGCAGCCTGTTTCAAATTGAGCTATTCCGATTGAGCGATGATCCGCATGATCGGACGCGCTTTGAACGAAGGCGAAAAGTCCAGATCTTTGCGAACCCTGGGGTCTTCGTTCCCAGTCCCGAGGATGTAATCGTGCAAAAATTGCGGTGGAGTCATGCCGCCAAAAGGCCTAAGGACTTTGCGGATGTGGTGGCAGTGATGCAAGTGCAGGGACCGGTGCTGGATTGGTCATATATCGAGAAATGGTGCGCTGAGCACGGGACACTGGAACTACTTACGGAGGCCAAGGCCGAAGCCGCGTCGGCTTGGGTCAACGATGAGATGGAATGACTTTGCTGTTTGCGGGGACGCACTGAGGAGCTACGTTGCGGGCGTGACGAGGCAGACATCCACTGGCGGGGAAATGTTGATCGCGGCGCCGGCGCGCTGGGATGAGGCGTGCTTTGCGCTACCAGCGGTGCGCGCGATCCTGGCCAGCGGGGTGAGCGTGGGTGTGTTGTGCGCGGTAGAGCAGCGGCCGTTTTGGGAGACCCTGCCGGGCCTGGCCGTGATTGACTTCCCCAACAACGCAAAAGCGCGGGTGCTGGCGGGCAGCTTGGCTGGCAAGTGGCACGCGGCACTCATTTGGGAACCCGGCGTGGCGGCCGACGCCTGCCTGCGCGCAAAAATCCCGCGTCGGCTCGGACCTGCCGCAAAACCCCTCAAAAAGTTTCTGACTCACCCGGTGCCGCTGGCCGCGGCGGCGCGTCCGCTCGAGCATCGGGTCCGGCATTATCTGGCGGTGATGGAGGCTTTGGGGATTGAGACCGCGCAGGCGGAATTTTTCGCGCCGATCCATCCGGGCGACGCCCGCGCGCCGCAGACGCTGCTGCTGTGTCCGGATTCGGATTTCGGCAGAAGCCACGAATGGCCATTGCGGTCGTGGGTGGAAGTCGCACAGGCATTGTTGGCAGCAGGCTGGAAGCTCGCCATCGCCGGACGCCCGCATGGCCACCGGCTCGGTGAAAAACTCTTTTCCAGACTCGGTGGCGGGCCTGCCTATTTCGATGCGGATCAGCCGGGTGGGTTGCTGCCGCTGCTGGCAACGCAGGCGGTGGTGCTGGCGGCCGATGGCTCATTGCCACACCTCGCGGCGCATATGGGTGCCACCTGCGTGACCTTGTTCGGCCCCAACGACCCGGCCTGGAAGCGCCCGCTGGGCACCCACCATGCGGTGGTGCGC
>JBILFE010000622.1:0-2958 GCA_044351705.1 Luteolibacter sp.
ATGTGACCCGGTGGTGAAAATGCCGGCCTGCCGCCCGGTGATCGAAACCGCCTCCACGCCCAAGGCATGCAGCGCCATGGCGACCAACGCGATCGATTGCTGCTCACCGGTGGCGAGCAGCACGTCGAGTTCGCGCTCGGCAGGAGGGTCCGAGAGTTCTCGCGCCATGGTGATGAGTCTATCAGTCACGCCGGACATCGCGGAAACCACCGCCACCACCTGGTTGCCTTGGTCACGGGTGCGTTGCAAGCGCGCCGCGACGTTGCGGATGCGATCAATGGTACCGACGGATGTGCCGCCGTATTTTTGGACGATGAGGGCCATGGGGCACGGCAGTCAAGCCATGCAGCAACCGGATGGCAAGATCATTTTGCGCCCCGATGCACATGCGCGTCAAGTTAAGGGGGTAGTTATAAAAACCCACCGGGTTCTGGTAAATCGTGCCAAAAAAACCACTGAAACACTGATTGCCACTGATACCACTGAGAAGAATTTTATGATTATTTCAGTGGCATCAGTGGTCCTCAGTGCATTCAGTGGTAAAAATCGTCACCCAAAATCATAAAATCCCGTTAACTTGACGCGCATGCCCGATGCATCGTGAGTACTGCGGCCCGAGGCGCGCCGCGGCGGGCGCTTCACGGTTTGGTCAGACGCAGACTGTTGCGCTTCATCAGGCGTTCGATCTGGCCCGGCAAAAGCGCCCCATCGAATAGATAAACCTCATCGAGGTCACCCACAAACGTCGATACCTCGCGGCCGGGCGCATGCCCGGGGCCACGGCCAAGGGTGAGCGAGCGGATCGCGGCCGTCGAAGTGTCTAGCTTATGCGGGTGGCGGCCAGTGAGGGCTTCGAGCCGCCCGTCCACGTAAAGCCGGACGTGGCTGGCGACGTTGGCCTTGGGGCCGCTGAGGCAGACGATGGCAAGATGGTGCCAGCGGCCGTCGCGAAGGTCGCTGGAGCCGATCACGTATCCATCGCCGCACTCAACGCGCGGAGCGCCCACAGTGCCCTGGGCTTGGACTTGGTTCCATCCGAGCTGCCATTTGCCTGGCGCACGTTTGCCGCTCCATACGAGAATGCCGTTAGGCTTGGCATTGCCGCTGACCGCGTCGGCTTGCAGCCGCACCCAACACGCGACGGTGCGGGTCGGCGAATTGCCAGTGGCGAGGTAATCGGCGCGGGCAAAGCTGCCATGACCATCAAAGTGAAGCGCTTTCCCGAACCGACCCTCAACGGTGACGGGGGGAGCCGGGCCAATTTTCTGTTGGAATTTGAGCACCAGCCCGCGGCTGGCATCACGGGTGGTGTCACCGTCCCAGGCATCTAACGACCAATGCACCGAGGCCGGGATTTTCGTGCTGCGCGGCTTGCGCCGCGTCGCCGGAGGGTCGGCCCGGAAGCTGATCGGCAACATGCCGCCGTCGGCCAGACGCACCGCTTCGCTTTGGCGCAGAATCGTCGGCGGCGTGTCGGTCTGCCCGCCCGTGGCGGACACCTCGACTTTACCTTCGAGCACTTGGAGGTCGGTGCCGCGGCCATCGCGCACCTCCACGGCAAAGGCAGTGCCGAGATCACGGATATACGACGACGGCGTGTGGATGACAAAGCCGCGTGCGGGCTCGGGCACATGGGCGGAGGCGCGGCCGAGGGCCAGGCAGGCCTTGTTATCCGATTCGAGACGCAACCGGGCAGGGCCTTCAAGGGTGACCTCGGCACCGCTGTCAAAGGTGATTTCGGCAAAGCCGCGGTCGAGTTCCAACACACCTTCGGCGAGGCGCAGGCCTTGGCTGAGCGCGACGTGGCCGAAACGGCCGCTGGCATCATCGAACGCGGTGATCACCGCATGGGTGATTTCCCCGCCCTGATCTAACACATGATCAGCCGTCCCTGGCAGCAGTCCAAGCCCCGGTTGAAAACGCCAGGCCAGAGTGGCGGCCAGCAGGAGGGTGGCAGCCACGGCGCCGGCCCTCAGCCAACGGTTAGAACGGACCGGTGCGATGCCTGCGGATTGCTCCAGAGGGGCGAATTCCTGCGCCAGCATCGCTTCAAATGCCATGGTGCGAATATAGGCGCGGCGCGCCTCGGGATCGCTGCGCAGAGTGTCGTTGAGCAAGGTGGTGTCGTGCGATGACGCCTCGCCACTGACCACCCCATCAAGAATATCCTCGAAGGGGTCGCGGCATGGGGGCGGCTGTGGGGTCGTTGGCATCGCGGAATCAGATGCGGCCTTCGCCGGCCAGTTGGCGCTCGATACAGGTGCGCAACACGCGCCGGATGCGCAACAGAACTTGTTTGAGTGCGTCACGGGTGCGGCCGAGCCGGCCGGAAATTTCGGCCAGGCTCTCGCCGCGTTGGTAGTGGGCCAGCAGGATCGAGGCATCGCCGGCGGGAAGTTTTTGCAGGCAGGCCTTGAGGGCGAGATGGCGGTCCTCAAAATCCATGAGTTGTTCTTCGGCTTCGTGGGCGACGAGTTCCAGCACTTCGGGCTCCAGCGTGATGAGACCGGCGCGTTGGACGCGTTTCAGGTGGGCCATGGTTTGCCAATAGGCGATCCGGAATGCCCAAGCCTTGAAATGGGTGCCGGGCTCGTACTCCGTGACCTTGCGGCACAGCACGAGGTTGGTTTCCTGCACAATGTCCTGCGCCGCCACACGGTCGGGCAGAAGCGTCAGCACATATGCGTAGATCGCCGCCTGATGGCGGGTGATCAAGAGCACGAATTCCGTTTCGCTGAGGGATTTGTGGGACATCGGCTGCGCATTCATTCATAGCAGGCTTAGCCTTTCTTGCCTTTGCCCTTTCCTTTGCCCTTGTCCTTGCCCTTGCCACCTTTGCCCTTGCCTTTGCCCTTGCCTTTGCCCTTGCCGGTGAACTCTTTGAGGGCGAGTTTGCCGTCACTGTTCTTGTCCTTCTTGGTGAAAACCTTGTCAGCCTTGGCGGCGTCCTTGGCCTTG
>JBILFE010000623.1:0-2949 GCA_044351705.1 Luteolibacter sp.
AATTCAAAATGCGGCACGCGCGCACGCGCCGCCGAGGCACCGTGTAGCCGCTTCAAACCCATTCTGCAGGCCGCTTGCTAGGGACCTCTGGGTGGAGCGTGGGCCAGCACTCCACCCATGAGGTGGGGCGGCACCGGGGCATGGATGGAAGCCATTGCCACCGGATCCGGTGGTAATGGCTTCTCAGCATCGACCGGCACAATATCCGGGACGACAGTGTTGTAGCCACCACTGAGCATCAGCGTGACCGCGCATTCGTGGTCGGCCTCGCCCGCATGGTCATGGCAGCGCTTATGCAGCGCCCCGCTCGCCGCCATCACCTGCACCACGAACAACTGGACCAACACGACGATCGCCGTGAGAAGCCAGAAGCGCTTGATAGTGCGGGAATGATTCATCTGAAAGGCCAAACAAGATCGCAGGGTCCGCCAGATAGCCTGACGGACGATCTGATGTTAACGGGCGATGAATGCCGGTCAAACACTAATTGCATAAAATATGCATTAACGGCCGGGTATTTTATTCCGCCATGCGCAGTCCAATCCTGTCCGGGAAGTAGCAGTGCAGCCGCGTCCGGGGCTATCAAGAATAGCGGCATCCTTGCACTACCTCTCCTTGAGGCTGAACTTCGGGCACTGGCTGAGGAACTCCAGCGGGTTGCGATAGATCAGCGCATCCACCGCGTCCGCGCGGTGGCCGCGTTTGCGCATTTCCATGGCGGTGTAGGGAATGGACAGGGGGATGCTCACGCCCCAGTCGCAGGCGCTGTTCATCCACAACCGTTCGCTGCCATAGGTTTCCACGATATCGATGGCGCGAGCCGGTGAACACTTGGATCCCGGATAGAGCGTCATGCCCGCCCAGAAACCTGCATCCAGGACCATTTCGACGGTGTGTTCCTCGACGTGGTCGATGATCACCCGCTCCGGCTTGATCCGGGAATTATTCCTGAGGGCGTCGATGGTTAGACGGGTGCCCTTGAGCTTGTCCTCCAAATGCGGGGTATGAACGAGAATGAGTTGATCGTGGCGGGCCGCCAGGTCGATGTGCATTTCAAGCACTTTCAGTTCGTTGCGGCTGTTTTTGTTGAGGCCGATCTCGCCAATGCCGAGCACGTTGGGCTTGTCGATGAAATGCGGGATGAGCGCGAGTACTTCCTCGGCCAAGTCAACATCCTCGCTTTCTTTCGGGTTGATGCACAGCCAGCAGAAATGCGGCAAACCAAACTTGGCGGCACGCTTCGGTTCGTGCTCGGTCAACTGGAGGAAATAGTCGTGGAAGCCATCGGCGGAACTGCGGTCGAAGCCGGCCCAGAACGCCGGTTCGCACACCGCCGCGCATCCGCTGGCGACCATACTGATATAATCATCGGTGGTGCGGCTGACCATGTGGGCGTGAGGTTCGATGTAGCGCATGATATTTGGGTGTTAGGTCTCGTATGTTGGATAGTCATATTCAGGCGACGCCGGATTGTTCCGGTCCGGGCCAGGCCCCGCAGGCGGCCTTGGTGGTGGCGGCGGGAATCGGTTCGTCGGTGGGATCGCTGAAGGCCAGGAGGATGCGTTTGGCCGCGTGAGGCTCGCGCTTGCACAATTCGGCCAGGGCGGCATGAAACGCCTCCATCCGGAAATCATCATCTCCGGGGGCGCGCGCGACGCGGTCGAGAAAGGCACCGAGATCGATCATTTTGTGGCGTGCTTCGACGAAGTAGAGGTCCAGCAGTTGGGGACGGGTCATGGTTGGTTCATTGGGTTGGAGATCATACGCTAATAAGTTCCACTGGAATCCGCGCAAGGGTTCCGGCAAGGTGGCGGGTGACCAATTCGGCAGCAGAGCTTTTCTCAGGGGTCACCACCACTTCGATTCCGAGATCCTGCAAGCGCCGTGCCATGCGCGGTCCGACCGAACCTGCGATCACCACCTGGCAGTCGTGCAGCAGGGCCGCGAGTTCGGCATGGTGATCGCAGACAGCCCCGGGGTCGTCATGGCGCACGCGGTAGAACGGTCCCCGTACCTCGTCTCCTCTGGTGTCAAACAACACGAACTTGACTGCCCGCCCCAAGCGCGAAGCCAGTTCGTCACCATCCTCCGCCACCGCCACCCGCAGGTTTGCCCGGATCTGTATCACGTTGTGAGCGTATGCCCAAAACTCCGACCCGGCAAGCGGAAAATGAGGGAATCTCAAAAATGACCAAACGGGTTTCTATCAGGCATGCCGACCCACGGGTGGAGGCGGACCCTCCGACCCTATTTCCGCAGCTTGCGCTTGGCATCAAGGTGGATGACCCCGCCCTCGATGCGCACGGCCATCCCCTGGGTCAGACAAGTGGCCACCGTCTGGCGCGCCCGGGCCAGGATGCGGCTGAATGTCTGGCGCGAGATTCCCATCAAGCGGGCGGCCTCAAGTTGGGGCAGTCCCTCAACGTCGGCCAGGCGCAGGGACTCGAACTCATCGAGCGGGAGGACGCGTTCCTCCAAGTCGCGCAGCGGAATACCTGCCGGTTTGAAGTAAACCACCCCTGGTAGGGTGGCGATGCGGCGTGAACAACAGGGGCGGGCCATGGCCTGACACTAGAGCTGCTACATGCCTGTCGGCAATCCAATTTGTGGCCAATTTGTGTCCGGGATCGGCCCATGAGTTAGGACAGCACCAGTGCCGGACTGGCAATGATTTCATGACTTCATGTAGTTTGAATCTGTTTGAGAGTACTGACGATTGAATGGCTTGCCCGGGGTGGGGGAATCCTGTATACGAATGCCCGCCAACCGCCATCCGCCTTCCGCGCGGAGCGCGGAGCAAGGGAATCTGACAAAGATAGCCCTCACCCTGCCCCCTGCCATGCCTGCCACGCTCCGAGCCGCGATACGAGATATTGCTGATTTTCCGAAACCGGGAATCCTGTTCAAGGACATCACGCCGATACTTCGCGACGGCAAGTTGTTTCGCCA
>JBILFE010000624.1:0-2942 GCA_044351705.1 Luteolibacter sp.
GCACCGGGCGGGTGGGATCGACCGCCTTGGTGACGTTCCAGACCATCTGTTGGATTTCGCCGGCGGCCTTGTCGGTTTCGTTGAAGGCGCACCAACCGACGATGGACGGATGGTTTCTATCACGCAGGAGGATTTCGGTCCATTCGTTGACATAGGCCGAGTACCCTTGTGGTTTGAGATTGAAGCCCCAGTTGGGATATTCGCCCCAGACCATGTAGCCGAGTTTGTCGGCCCAGTAGAGGAACCTTGGCTCGAAGACTTTTTGATGCAGGCGCGCGCCATTGTAGCCGCAGGCCATGCTCATTTCGATGTCGCTTTTGAGTGCCGCATCGGATGGGGCGGTCCACAGGCCATCAGGATAAAACCCCTGGTCGAGGATGAGCCGTTGGAACACCGGCTTGCCGTTGATGAGGATCTTGCGGCCGTCAATGCTCACCTTGCGCAGGCCGAAATAACTTTGCAATTCGTCAATCTTGTCCTTGCCGCTGTAGAGCGTGAGTTTCAAATCATACAGGAATGGCGCGCCGGGCTGCCACAGCTTCTTGTCCTTGAGGTTGAGCACCAGCGTGTTCTGCCAGGGGCCGACGCTGGTTTCCGAGCCGGTGAGCTTGCCGTCGGCAAAGGCTTCCGCCTTGAGGGTGAGGTCCTTGTCGTGGCCGTTGAGTTTGGCATCAATGAGCACCCGCGAGTGGTCCGGGTCGGGGATGATGGAGATGGATTCCACAAATGACGAGCCGACGGCTTCCAGCCACACCGGTTGCCAGATGCCTGTGGTGCGGGTGTAAACACAACCGCCGCTTTGGTTGGGCGATTGCTTGCCGCAGGGTTGCAGGCCGGACCACATGTCATCCAACACTTTGACCACGACTTCGTTAGGGCCGGCCTTGAGGAAGCGGGTGATGTCGAAGGCGAAGGCGACATTCTCGCCGACGTGGGAGCCGGCGAGTTGGCCGTTGACATAGACCCAGGTCTGGTAATCGACGCCGCCGAAATGGATTCTAACGCGCTTGCCCTGCATCGCCGGCGGCATGTCGAAAAGGCGGCGGTACCAGACATTTTTGAGTTTCTCGGTGTTGCCGAGGCCGATGCCGGAGAGTTTGCTTTCCGGGCAGAACGGGACGATGATTTTGGCGTTGAGATCCTTGCCATGGCTCAGACCGCGCGACTCGCCATCGGCCGCCTTGTCGATCTCGAACTGCCACTCGCCGTTGAGTGACAACCAATTGTCCCGCAGCATATCGGGCCGTGGGTGTTCCGGGCGTGGCGTGGCGGCGGCGCTGTCGTTAGCCGCTGGCGCGGCGGTGCCAAGCACCAACAGGGCGAGAATCGGGAGCAATGGGACAAATGGCGTTTTCATGGTTGTGCGGTGAAAGGATTAAACGCGTCCACCTGTATGGGTTCTTTCAATCGTTTTGTCCTTGCAACCCCCAACCCACCCTCAGCCGATGAATTCCGTTTGCGCCCCCCTTCGCCTAATCCCATTGAGTGCGGCATTGCTGCTGTTGGCCTGTGCCGGGCCGGTGCTAACGGCTGCGCCCGCGCCGGGGAAACGGGTCATGCCCTGGGACCTCACCGCGCTTGCCAAGGTTCCTCCGGTACACGCCACCACGGATCGTCCGGCCAAGGGGCTGCGCTCGTTTTTCTATGAGGGATTGGATTACAAAGGCAAGCCGACCTGGGTGTTTGCTTATTATGCGGCACCGGCGGGATCGCCGCCGGCGGGCGGTTGGCCGGCAGTGGTGTGTGCCCACGGTGGTGGCGGCACGGCCTTTCCGGAGTGGGTGAGGAAGTGGAACTCGAATGGCTACGCGGCCATCGCGATGGACTTGGAAGGTCATCTGCCAGGCTCGCACTTCTTCGGCGTGGAGGGCAATTTTCCGCCCGAGCAAGGACACCCGAACGCCGGGCCGAAACGCATCAGTTGGTTCGGCGACATCGCCCTGCCCGACAACGAGCAATGGTTCTATCATGCGGTGGCGGACGTGATCCGCGCCAATTCACTGCTGCGATCATTCCCGGAGATCAACCCGAAGAAGATCGGCCTGACCGGCATCTCGTGGGGCGGCACGATTGTTAGCGCCGTGGCGGGCATCGACCCGCGATTTGCTTTTGTCATTCCCGTCTATGGCGGTGGCTTCATCCACAAACATGACATGACTCCCGAGCAGTATCAGACGTACTTGACCAAGTGGGATCCATCGGCGCACCTGCCGTACGCCAAGATGCCGATGCTGTGGGTCAACGGGGTCAACGAGTCCGTCTTCCCGCTCAATATGTTCAGCAAATCGGCGGAGACCGCGGGAGGAACGAGCACCCTGTGCATCCGGCCGTTTTTGCCCCACGGCCATGGCTTCGGCTGGGAGGAAGTCTGGGAAATCGGCGGCTTTGCCAACAGCATCGTCAAAGGCAGCGCCCCGATGCCGCGGTTTGCGCGGCCGCAGGTGGATCCGAAGGACGGCCTGGTGCATGCCAAGCTCACGGGTGAGCTGCAGAGCGCGGTGGTCGGCTTCACGACGGCCACCGGCGAATGGAAAAACCAGGCGTTGAGCACCATTCCCTGCACCATCGGCAAGGGCGAAGTGATCGCCAGCAAGCCGCTGCCGGCAGGCACCACGGCATTCATGATCAACGCCAGTGGTTCTGGCGTTTGGGGCGGCGCTTCCATCAATTCCGTGTTGGTGATGGCCAAGCCGTGACGCGAGTTGGCGATGCGAGTTGGCAGGGAGGCACCTCCGGGCATGCGCGTCAAGTTAAGGGGTCGTTATAAAAACCCACCGGGTTCTGGTAAATCGTGCCAAAGAAACCACTGAAACACTGAATGCCACTGATACCACTGAGAAGAGTTTTATGATTATTTCAGTGGCATCAGTGGTCCTCAGTGCATTCAGTGGTAAAAATCGTCACGCAAAATCATAAAATCCCGTTAACTTGACGCGCATGAT
>JBILFE010000048.1:0-10764 GCA_044351705.1 Luteolibacter sp.
ACTGAAACCACTGAAATATATATCAATTAATTATCAGTGATCTCAGTGGTAATCAGTTCCTCAGTGGTTTCTTTGCCGCGATTTACCCCAATATCAGGGAATTGAACTTGCTCGACCCCGTGGCCATTGTGAGGTCGAATGCTGAGTTCTGAACAACGCGGGCGGCAACCGACGGCGACTCACCGGGCAACGGAGTCCCCCCCCCGCGTTCTAACGAACTCGCCTACGTTGCCATGCGGGTCTTGTGCTAAGGAGGCACCTGACACACTTTGCAGCCGCAGGCTTCAGTCCGGCAGGCTCAAGTGGTCGATATAGCGGTCCTCGAAGTCGGGTTGCAGGTTCAACTCGATGACCTCGATGCGGCTGCGCAGGGCCTCCATTTCCTCGAGCACGTTGCGGTCCAGCAGTGCCAGCAGTGCGCCGGCCAGCGCGGTGTTGCCGACCACCCGGACCTGTTGCGTGGCAAACCCCGGCAGCAAGCCCATCCCGATCGCGTGGGCCACATCAATGTGCATGCCAAACCCACCCGCCAGATAGACCTGGCCGATCTGCCGCGCGGAAATCCCGGTGACATCCAACAAGGTGTCAATGCCCGCGCCGATGGCCGCCTTGGCTTGCAGCAAATGGGCGATATCGATCTCGCTGATGCGCGGTCCCTTGCCGCCCGGATCACCCGCCAACCGGAAGGCCAGCCCATCCTCATCTTCTATCCGATAGTAAGGCGGCAGCTCCAACCAGCGCGCGCGGTCAAAGCGGCCGTTGGCCTGGAGCAGCCCGCAGGCCCGCCCGCTTGCCAGAAAGTCGACATACGCGGACCCGCAGACGCCGGAGTCGGCAGTCGGGGGCTGGCCGCCGATGGCGGCGATCTCCGCCTCGAAGGGGGCCAACGCCAGCCGGATGGTCTCGATCGCGCCGGCTTGGGCACGGGTGCCCGACGACAAGCCCGCCCCCTCAAACGCCGGACCGGCGGCCGTGGCACAACCGACGAGGCGGCCGTCGACACACAGCACCACTTCGCCATTGGTTCCCATGTCCACTAACAAACTGGGCGTGCGGTCGTAAGTCATGCCGGTGGCGTGCACGCCGGCGGTGATATCCGCGCCGACGTAGGCGGCAAGTCCCGGCAACAACTGCAGCGGCATGGCCGGATCAAAGCCGGCGCCAAGCAGCCCGATTTGGGCGGCGTCCAACACGCGTCCTTCGAGGAAGGTGGCGGTGAAGGGAGCCATCCCTAACGAGGTCGGATCCTCGTCGGCGAGAATATGCAGCATGGTCGTGTTGCCAGCCAGTGCGCCACCGGCCAGGCGCGGTGGCTCGCGCCCCGCCCGTTCACAGGCTTTTATCAGCAGGGGGCCGAGGGTCTCATCCACCAGCGCGCGCCGCATCGCCTGCCGCACCGCCGGCGAGGAACCCGCGCCGATGCGCGTCAACACATTGTCGCCAAAGCGAATCTGCGCGTTGAAACCGCCGGCACGCGCAAGGATGATCCCGCTGGTCAGGTCAACTAACAACACCACCACGGTGGTGGTGCCGATGTCCACGGCGAAGCCGGTATCGCGGCCCGCCACCGCCGGAAACAACGGCGCAAGGCCAAAGGGCACGTCGATGGCAAACGTTTCCCCAACCTGCGGGACTGCGCCAATTTGCACGCGGGCGGGGATTTTCAGCACCACGCGGCCGCCCTCCGGCAGCCGCAACTGGCAGGAGCGCAACTTTCCGGCAAAGTCCACCCGTTCATCTGCCGGGCCTAACAAACAACCCTCGAGCAATTCCACCGTGCAACCGCGGCACCAGCCGCGCTGACCGCACCGGGCGTTGAGTGGAAAATCAAAATGCGCCAGGATGTCCGTTAGAGTACGGCCGACCATGGCGGCGGGGATTTGAAGATGATGACGGGTTTCCGCGTCGGTGTCTTCAATAACAATCAACTCGGCGGGTTTCATGGCTGGTTTTTGACGGGGTCGGCGCGCAGGATGGCAGCGTCCGGGGAATGGCCCAACTGCTGGCCCGGGGCAATGATCTGATAGCGCTCGGCATCCCAGGGTCCCCAGATCAAATCGTGCAACAACGCCGGATCACCCTGGATGTGTTCGAAGTTCCAGCCGAGTTCCCGTGCGCAGGCCTGCGTGTAGGCCGCCTCGCGTGCGGCCTCGGCGGTGCCCAGGTCGATGAATGCCGCGGTGTTATAACTGGCCCACATCTCCCGCTCGCTATCTATCAGAAACTCGACATCCTCCGGCTCGAATTTCTGTGACAGGGTTTCTTTGAGCAATGCCACGCGGTCCGGCCCCGGCACCCGGCGTGCCAGATTCCATCCCGGCGTGTAATAGTAGCATCCCGGGCAGGCATCCTGCCTGCGGGCGAATTCCTCCTTGCTGCCGAGAAAAACCGCCCGGCAATCATGCGCCCGCGGAATCACCAGCGGATGACGCGCCGCGTGCAAGCCGACGACGCCGCAGCCACACAAGCCATAGACCAACACGATGGCATCGATGTCATCGCGCTGGTCGAGTTCCGTCACGGCCTGCTGCAGGATGCCGCGCATGATTTCCGGCCGGTCATGCAAGGCGATTTCAAACACCCGCTGCTCGGCAATGTGAGTCGCTCCAGCGGTGGCCAGCGCGAGCTCCATTTCAAAAACATCACATATCATCAGGGCAATGGACGGGGGCGATTTCATGGCGTTCTATCAGGTGTTAGGGAGTTGTCGGGCAGATCGGAACTGCGGGCACTGTCGCGATATTGTTTGGGGGTCATGCCGCGCAGCGCCTTGAACACGTGTGTGAGATAACTCTGGTCGCAAAACCCGCAATCCGCGGCCACCTCCGCCAGCGGCTTGTCCGTCTGCAGCAGCAGCTCACAGGCGACCTGCACCCGCACCTCGCGCAGCAACTCCACAAACGAACGCCCGGTCCGTTCCTTCAACAATTGCGTGAGATGCCCCGGCGAAATTCCAACATGCCTGGCGATTTCCTCGCGGGTCACTTCCCCGACGATGTGCCCGCGCAAGTAGCGCAGCGTGGCGCTGACCAGCACCGGCACATCGAACCGTTGTTGGCGTTCCATCGCCGTGAATATGCGTTCCAGCGTCCCTCTCAGCCACGCCGCCAGCGCCTCGTCGTCATCAATCTCCGCCAGTTCCGCCAAGTGCGAGAAGCGCATGCCTAACAATTCCGTCTGGGATGCGCCGGCCTCCACGGCGGCGCGTGAAATCATCACCACCAGTTCCAGCAGCAAGCCCTTGAGCAATTCGTTGCGTTCCTCACCGGCGCTGTAAATGTGAACCAACAGGTGATTGATGATGCGGCGGGCTTCCCGCCGGTCACCCAACTTGATGGCCGCCAGCAGGCCCGGTTCCTCGTAAAGATAGAACTCCCGGATCCGGTCAAACGGACGTTCCTCGTCCGCCGCCACTGCCGGAAAATAGTTCTTGTTAGGGCGGGCGCTCAAGATAAGAGGATAGCGCCCGGGGCATAAGCCGCCGCCGCCGGGCTGGCCACCTCGAGTTTTCTCACATTGTCCGCAAACGCGCTGATCTGGGCGGTGGCGGCGCCGGCTTCGCGGTCGCCACTGCTGACGATGGCTTCCAGTGTTGCGCGCGCAAGTCCGAGACGCGCGTCGCCCGCCAGCCGGTCTATCAAATCATTGCGTGCCACCGTGCCCTCACGCAGATCATGGACGGTGGCGATGGCGTGTTCCTTGATCACCTGGTGTGCGGTCTCGCGTCCCACGCCGGCTTTGACCGCCTCCATCATGATGGTGGTGGTCATCAGAAATGGCAGATAACGCCCGGTTTCCGCCGCAATCAGTGCCGGCCATGCGTCCATCTGCTCCAGGATGGTTAGAAAGGTTTCGAACAAGCCATCGATGGCAAAGAACGCATCCGGCAGCATCACCCGGCGCACCACCGAGCAGGACACATCGCCCTCGTTCCATTGGTCGCCGGCCAAGCCCGCTGCCATGGCCAGGTATCCTTTCAAAATGACATGCAGGCCATTGACGCGCTCGCATGAGCGGGAGTTCATTTTGTGAGGCATGGCGCTGGAGCCGGTCTGCCCCGGTGCAAACCCCTCGCTGGCGGTCTCGTGCCCTGCCATGAGCCGCAGCGTCTTGCAAAACGACGCGGGCCCGGAGGCCAAATCCGTGAGTGCCGCCACCACCCGGAAATCCAATGAGCGTGGATAAACCTGACCGACGTTGGACCAGACCGCCGGCATTCCCAGATGGGCCACCACCCGCTGTTCCAGCTCGGCCACTTTGCCCGCATCCCCGTCAAACAACGACAACTGGTCCATCTGCGTGCCCACCGCCCCTTTCAAACCGCGCACCGCATACCCCGCAAGCACCGCATCCAACGCCGCCAGCGAGCCTAACAATTCCTCGCCGAACATCGCCACCCGCTTGCCCAGCGTCGTCGGTTGCGCCGCGACGTTGTGGGTGCGGGCGGTGAGGACCCAGTCCGCCCAGAGTTCCGCCCGCTCGCGCATGCGCCGCAACGCCGCCACGGACTTGTCGCGGATCACCCGCAATGACCGATAGACCTGCAACTGCTCGACATTTTCCGTCAGGTCACGCGAGGTCAACCCCTTGTGAACCTGCTCATGGCCGGCCAAGCCATTGAATTCCTCAATCCGCGCCTTCACATCATGGCGTGTGATTTTCTCCCGCGCCATGATGGAGGCGGTATCCACCTGGTTTTTCACCTGCTCATAGGCGGCAATGGCCTCTGCCGGCACCTCCAATCCCAGATCCCTTTGTGCTTTCATCACCGCGATCCAGAACTCCCGTTCCAACACGATGCGGCCCTCGGCGGACCAGATGGATTGCATGGCAGGCGAGGCGTAGCGTTCGGCAAGGACGTTGGAAATCACGCGCCCAAGCTAGTCGGCCCGGCGCGAATTTGCAAGCCCCAACCATTGTCCCACGGGCGGTTGGATAGATCCAGGCCGCGCACCGCACGGATGGGCGCGCCGGTCTCCTCGCCGCGGCTTTCATTCTTCGCGTCCCAAACGACCACGCACATTTGTGCAGTCATCATTCTCAATGTGGGAATGATGATTGGCAGCTTATTCGACGGCAGGGGTCCCCTTCCCGTCCGGGCCCAACACGACGGTCGCGCCGGCTTGGGTCTTGAGCACGACCCGCTCGCCAATGAGTGTTTCGGTTTTCTTGCCGCCACGATAGACGATGATCGCCTTGCCCGGCCATGGGTTCACCAGCGTGCAGGGCCGGCCCTTTTCGCTGTTGATCCTGACGTAACTCACCTCACCGCCCTTGAGTTCGCTGGCCACGAGGAAGGCCCCGAACTGGCGCAGATTGGCGAAGCGCGCGTCGACGGTTTTCGGCCAGGCGGGAAACACGCGCATCACCTCCTGATGCACCGAGCACAGCATCAGGTTAACGGTGTTAGGGATGGTCGCCACTTTTTCCATGCCGTGCTTGTTGTTGCGGAAGCCGTTAGGCCGGTATTGGGTGGTCACATATTCGTGCAGTTTGGCCAGGATCACATCGGGTTGATAGGCGAGCCAGGCGGCGGCAGGAAAAAAGCTGGTATCGCCGTTGTTGTCGAACCAGCGCTGCATGAAGTCGAGGGTGTTGTGTGAGATCCTGATCAACTCCGGATTGCTCTCCAGCCCGATTCCGAGTGCCGGATAGATATGTTGGATGCCGAGGGTGTTGCCATTCCAATACTCGGTTCCGGATTCCGTGTAGCGGAAAATCGTTTTGCCCTCCACCTCCCGCGTGGCATAGCTGCTGAGATGCGCCAGCACATGGTTCCATTTCTGATGTTTGTCCTTGTCGACGCCAAGGACGGCGCTCATTTCCAGCGCGGTGCCAAACACCGCCCGGCATAGCGCCAGCGACACGATCGGGTTGAAATCCTTGCCACTCTTTTCATGAACCGAGTCGTTCGCGATCACATATCGATTCTTGTCCTTCTCGAAGCCCATGTAGGCCTCCCAGAATGTGGTCAGTTCCTTGAAGTAGGGATAAACCTTTTTGGCGTAGGCCGGATCATACGTCGTCTTCCAGCGGAAGATCATGTTGACCGCACCGTATGAGGCGTTGCTGCGCTGGCCGAAACTGCCGCAGGTGGTCATCCCCTTCGGGCCGATCCCGGTGGGATAGTAGATGCCCGGCATTTTCAGATCATTCTGCGCCATCTTCTGCCCGTTCGGGATGTAATCGAGCAACGGCTGGTCATGCACCTCACCCAAGGCGACATGATTGGATGCATATAGACTGTAGAACGCCGCCTGATAGTTGTAGTTCAGGTGGTAATCATTCGACCAGCCCGGGCCGTCGGTGCAGAACCACGACCCGAGAATGCCGGGCGCAAAATCCTTGTCGCGGCAACAACTCGCAAAGATATAGTTTGCCAGATAGTATTGGCGCTCGATCACCTTGTCCGGAATCTCAACAAAACTTTCCGCCCAAAACCGCGCCCACCATTGCTTGTGCGCCTCATACTGCGCGGCCATCCGGCCAAGGTCGAATGCCGCCATCTTCTTTTCGACAGCCGCGGCATAGTCCGGGTTCTTGGCCAAGCTATCGATGGCAAACGCGAAAACCTGCCGGTCCTGGCCCAGTTCGTCGCGCTTGCCGGAACCGAACCGGCGCATGCACAAGCTCGCCCCGGTGTGGGTCTCTTTCTGGAATGCGCGCCTCAGATAGATTCCCTCGCCGCCTTTCAGATCACGCAACTCCGTTTCGCCCACCTCGTTGTTGCGCCGGTCCATGCTCTTCATGACCTGCGGGCGGAACGTGTAGTGAATCCAGCCCTGCTCCGCCACCCACTCCATGAAGATCATGTTGTCCACCGCACTCACCCAGATCTTGAAGCGCACGCTCACCCCGCCCGCCTGCGCCAGCGTGCCGGTCGTGGTCGCTGTGTAAAGGTCGGTTTCCAGCGTGCACTTCGGCTCCGGCTTGGCCGGATCAAATCCGAATGCCGCATCTATCAGCGCCACCGAGCGTGCGCTGGAACGATCCCACATGTCATTCTTGTGAAACCAGAAGCGGATCTTGCCCGGCTCCTGCTTCTTGAGAGCGGACCCTTTTTCCAGCGGCGTGGTGCTGATGGACATGGCGATGTCACCATTGCCTAACAACACAGCATCGGTGGAGTACGGCGCCAGGCCCGCAGGGATCTTGTCGAAGACTGCCTTGTGTTGCGAGACGATGCGCTTGGACTCGGATTGCAGGCCCTTGTCATCTTGCACTCCACGCACCTGACCGACCATGATCAGCCCCAGTGTCACGCTGGCAACAATATTCAGATTCGATTTCCCTTGTTTCATTATATTTGTAGGAGGGACGGCGGCCCCATATGGATCAGCGGTGCAGGGTCAGCGGACCTTGAGACTGAGCGGGCCGGTGCCCGGGTTCTCGAACGGGCCGGCGGTTGGAGCCGCCGGGTTGCGCTTCCGGCCGAAATAGTCCGTGTCGACCCGCACGGGCGAGCCATCCGGATTTTGATAGGGCAAGCCCGGAACCCGAGCATTGCCCAGAAGTTCGGTCGTCACCAGCGTGGTCGCAGCCTTCTGCATGGCTTGCTCCAGAGTGATCTGCAATTGGACGCCAGCTTCGTTCCCGGTGATCATGAACTTGGGATTCACCTCCGCCAGAACCAGCGGAGTGACTTCCTTGGCATGAGGACGGGCACCGTTGTAATAAACATTGCCGCCGGTTTGCAGCACGGAATTCCTGGCGTCATAGACCCACAGCCCGAAGCCTTTGATGCTCTTTTTCGGATCGGTCGTCGATACGGATGTGCCGCCGGGCATCCCCTGCCCGACAAAAATGTTATTGTAGAAACGGTTGTCACCGCCCTGCGTGATGGTCAGGCCCGCGATGGCCGTCGAGTGCGCTTGCATGTGCGGAGTCAGGCGCCCCATGTCATACCAGTTGTCGATTTTTCCGGTCATCAAGTTATGCACATAGGCACCGCCTTCGGACATGTCCCACAGGCTTCGGGGTGACAGCAGGAGGTTGTTATCCACTAGGAACGGGCCGTGATTGACCTCCACGTAAATGTCCTCATGGCTATTGTCATGCAACAGGTTGCCGGTGACGCGGGTGCCCTGCGCCATCCAATCGAGCCAGAGGCCGCGGAAGGCCCGATAGATGTGATTGCCGCGGATCTCGCAATCAATGGCACCATGAAACTTGATGCCGGCCTGCTCGCAGCCTTCATACGTTCGCTCGACATGGATGTCATGGACCGTGTTGCCGATCACCTTGCTGAATGCCGCGCCGAGACTGCCGACAATGCCCGCCTGGCCGCAGTGCGAGATGGTGTTATTGCGGACCAGATGATGACCGATGGTGTCCTTGTTCCAACCGGTCTTGAGCGCGCGGTTGATCGTGCCTACGTACCCCTCGGCTGAGTTGGACGACTTGTTGTCAAACTCGTCGCCGTATTTCCCCAGACTCAGGCCGCTGCAGGCCGAATGCGAAATGACGTTGTCTTCAATGATCCAACCCTTGCTCCAATGCGTGCCTATCAAGGCGACCTGTTCGGCGGTGGGTGGTGCCCACGGGGTGGCCGCATGACGCAGCGTAAAGCCGCGCACGGTGATGAAGTTGCGGCCCGGCTTGTCCGGATAGAAAACCGTCCGGCGCACATTGATCTCGGCGAGTTGCTCGTTGGGATCGACCCCCTTGAATTGCGCCCAGAGCGTGGTGCCGTCCTTGTCCACCTGGCTGAACCAAAGCGGGGTTTCGCCGACGGGTTTGAGCACGTCGGCGAGTTTGGCAGCCTCGATGACCCACGCGCCGTTCAGATAGACCGCGCCGGTGTGATGCGCCCGGCCCTTGTCCCAGAACCAGTCGCCATGAATCAGGTCACTGTAAGGATTGAAGCCGCCGAACTGGCTGTTAGGGACAGTCGCTTTCCAGACATCGTCCTGCACCTTGACCCAGCCCTTGACCACTTCTGACCCCTTGACCTCCACCTTCTCACCCGGCGCGGCCTGATAGATGATGCGCCGGGCGTCGGACTCGCCGCCGCGCGGCGGGTTGATGCATTCCCGATAGACGCCGGCATGCACGGTGATGACATCGCCCGCTTGGGCAAGATCGGCGGCACGCTGGATCGTGCGCAACGGCGCGGATGAAGTGCCGGGGCGGGCGTCGTCGCCGGTGGTGGCGACGTGGAACTCGGCGGCGCGGATCGGCGTGAGCAACAGCGCGGCGGCAGCGAGATGCTTGAGGGGGGTGGATGCCTGCATGACACTTATGAGAATGATGGGAATGATGAGAATAATGACCGATCACTCATGACCGATCACTGATTACTGATCACTGACCCCTCATTTCCCGGCCGGGGCGGCGGTGGGCGGGGCGAAGCCGTTGAGCTTGGGCGGCAGCACCTTGTCGCCCTGGCCCATGAGCTCGAGCATGGTGTCAGCGAAGGCCTTGCCTAACAGGATGAAGAAGCGGCCCTCGCCGTAGTAGTGAAACCCCTTGTTAGAAGTGGCGCGTCCCATCATTGCCTTTTCTTCCGGGGTCAGCGGGGTTTTCTTCAGGTCGCGATCCTTGTTGAGCCAGCCGGCAGTCTGGATGCCGACCACATCCGGGTGCAGCAGCGGTGCGCTTTCGATCGCGCGCACATTGCCCTTGAATTCCGGCACCGTGTTCATGGCGCGCATGTTGTTGCGGATGTCCCCTTGCTTGCCCGCCTCATTGAGCATGCCGTTGACGCCCATGACGCCGACGACCACCTTCATCTCAGGGGCTTTGAATTCCTTGCGCAGGTCCTTGATCAGGCAGGTCAGGTTTTTACCGTACTCGGCCACCGGCGCGCCGCCACTGATCATGTCATTGAACCCCTGGAACCAGACGAAACCGACGATCTCGTAGCCATCCTTTTCGTTATAGGCGGGGAAATGCTTCTTAAGATTGGCGAGCGTTTCCTGGACGTTCTGAACCATGCCGCGATATTGGCCTCCGACATCCTCAGGCTTCATACCGGCGGGCACACCCGCACTCGGCGGGCGCCAATTCTGATACAGACTCGTTCCGCCCGGTCCGTACTTGAGCAGCAGCACCTGCTCGTCGAGCGCCTGGCCCATGTAGTAGCCAAAGGCATACTCCGGCCCGATGCAATTGCCCGGCTTCTCATAGTCTTTACCGCCGCCACCCAAGCCGGTCCGCAGGTTGTGGAACCCCCGATAGGCCACCCATACATCGTCGCGCGTGACAAAATTCTTGCCGTCGGGCTTGAACGTCTTGAGCAGGGCGGCCTTGGCCGGATCCTTGTCCTCGCCGAGGAAGTCGATGGTGCGGATGTCCGCCTGGCCGTCCATGTTCGATTGCCCGGCCAGAATAAACACTTTCACCGGCTTGGCATGCGCCGCCGTGGCGGCCAGCAACAATGAGGCTCCGAGAAGCGTGTGCAGTTTGTAGATGCTTGTCATTTTTTTAGATAGTGGATCGTGGATCGTGGATCGCGGATGGTGGATTCAAGCGCGCCAAGCGCTTGGTCTCAATCCACAATCCCAGAAATCCGGTACTATTGCGCGCCTGACTCTCTTTCAAAAAAACTGCTTCCGACGCAAATCGCCGGGACATCCTGCGGTCCGATCGGACCGCAGGATGTCCCGGCGGCCAGGATGGCGGGTGCTGGTGTCCCCGGAGCGCATGCGCGTCAAGATAAGGGGGCAGTTATAAAAACCCACCGGGTTCTGGTAAATCGTGCCAAAAAAACCACTGAAACACTGATTGCCACTGATACCACTGAGAAGAATTTTATGATTATTT
>JBILFE010000625.1:0-2932 GCA_044351705.1 Luteolibacter sp.
GCTCAACGGCGTGGAGTCGAACGTCGCGGAAATCCGCGCCAAGATCGACCAGGCCCGCGCGTGGCGGGACATGCGCGGCGAGACCACCATCCTGTTCATCGATGAGATCCACCGCTTCAACAAGGCGCAACAGGACGTGTTATTGCCGCACATCGAACGCGGGGTTGTCAGGTTTATCGGCGCCACCACCCAAAACCCGTACTTTTATGTCAATTCACCCTTGGTTTCCCGCTCGCAAATTTTCCAACTGGAACCCGTGCCGGTGGCGGATGTGGTCAGCGTCATGCAGCGGGCACTCGCCGATGCCGATCGCGGCTTGGGCGGATTGGATATTGCCGTGGAGGCCGCAGCCCTGCTGCATCTAGCGGAAAAGTCCGACGGCGATGTGCGCAAGGCCCTCAACGCGCTGGAACTCGCCGCCCTAACAACCAAGGCGGTCGCCGGGGTGATCCACCTGACGCTCGCGGTGGCCGAGGAATCGATCCAGCGCAAGGCGGTGGTTTATGATGCGGATGGCGACGCCCATTACGATACGATTTCAGCATTCATCAAATCCATCCGCGGATCCGACCCGGATGCTGCACTGTACTGGCTGGCCAAGATGCTCCACGCCGGTGAGGAGCCGCGATTTATCTCCCGGCGGCTGGTCATTGCGGCGTCCGAGGATATCGGGCTGGCCGACTCCAACGCTTTGCGCGTTGCACTCGACGCCCATCATGCGGTGGAGTTTGTGGGCATGCCCGAGGGGCGCATTCCGCTCGCCCATGCCACGGTCTATCTGGCAACCGCGCCCAAATCCAACACCGCATACACCGCCCTCGGCTTGGCTATGGCGGATGTGGAAAACAACCGCACCTTGGCCGTGCCGCTGCACCTGCGGACGAAAACCCGCAAGCAACTCGCGGCCGCTGCGGGTGAGCCCACCGCCGCCATGGACTATCTCTATCCGCATGACTTCGACGGCGCGCACATTCCGCAGGCCTATCTTCCCGAAGGCCGCATATACTATCAGGCCGGGGATCAGGGCATGGAAAAGCGCATCAAGGAGCGCCTCGATTTCTGGCGCAACGCCATCGCCGGCGCAACGCAGCCTTCTTGATAGGAAAACAGGCGTCCCGCCTGTTAGGGAAGACAGCGCGTCCCGCCTGTCTGCCGATAAGAACGACAGGCGGGACGCCTGTCCTCCTGTAGTCTTGTCACTTCTTGACTTCGCGCAGCTCCTTTTTCACCGCCCGCTCGAAACCAGCATCGTGGGGGTTGCCATTCCACACCAGTTTGCCCGTCGTGTCGAACACGCAGACATGCGGTATGCCGCCGGTGCTGCCGGGTGCCGATCCGCCCGCCATCACCGGATATTTGACCTTCGCGGTCTTGAGGACCTTGAGAATCGCTTCTTTCGGGCTGTTCTGGCGCTCCATGCCCACCACCACCAGCCCCTTCTTTTCGTTGGATTGTGCCAGCTTGGCGAGTTTCGGCAGGCTTGCGATGCAGGGCGGGCAGTTCACGCCCCATTCCTCGACCACCACCACTTTGCCGGCCAGTTCGTCCTTGTTGAAGGGCACATCATTGACCACCGCGGCAAAAGTCACATCGGTGAGCGAGGCACTGGGCACCGCTGTTTCCTTGTCTTTGTCCTTTTCTTTTTCTTTGGCGATGGCAAGCACGGGCAACAGGGCGATTCCAATAAGGCAGGCGAGTGTTTTCATGTTGCCGCTCATTCTAGGGCTTTCCGCCGTGCCGACAAGCGTGAATTTCGCGCTTGAAGGTGGCCGTCTGGCGGGGCGAGGCCCCAGCCATAGCAGTCGTCATTGGGTTGGAGGGACGGCAAACCGCATCAATGCGCGCAAACTCGCGTGTCTGGGGGTCGGATAGCGCCAAGTGTCGAGCACGCGGCCATTGGGCTGCGGCACACTGCTTACCAGCACCGCCGGCAGCCAGGATTGCAGGTCGTCACTGGCCTGGGCCAGTGGCATCGTGCGGTCCGCCGGATGCTCACAGGAGAGTGTTAGATACTCGTCGGTGGTGCCATCCACGCTCAAGGTGGCCCGGCCGCTTATGATCACGGGGTTGCTGGAGGAAACCAGCGGATCGGTGTCGAAGGCATACTCCAACAGATTGTTAGACCCATCGTGATCACAGTCATCCAACGGCCCGCCCAGCTCGGCCGCGGTGATGCCACCGGTCGCTGCGGCACCGTTGGCCCAGACGGAGTAGGGGAGGGGGGATGCCGGATCGGATGTGAGCGACGCGGAGCTTATCTGGAAGTTGGTGATCTGTCCGCCTGCCTGGATTTTGATGCGGGATGCTGCGGTGACGGTCAAGGTCGGATTCTCCGGGATGCCGATCACCAGATCGCCAAAGACATCGGGCCCGTTGATGACCCTGTTCGTTTGCGCCCCTGGCGTGCTATCGCAGGAGTATCCCGGGTGCCAGATCAAATCAGGAACCCCATATCCCTCCGGGTTGTCATACACTTCTTCATACCACCCCATGTGAAAATCCTCCCCATAGAGCCGCTTGAATTTGAAGCCATCTCGCACGATGCACGGGCTTCCTGATGGGTAGCTGCCACCTTCGTAAACGAGCTGCTTGCCGTTATAGATGCGCAGCGTGTAGGTGGCCGCGCCGATGGATGAATAGTCAAACGCGACGGTCGCGGTTTCGCCGGCAGACGCGATGAGGGTCTTGCCAACTTCCTGCTCGGAAGCGGCATTGGTGGAGCCCATGCCGGTGAAGGTGAGGGTGCCGTCGGTCGCGGGAACCTGATAGTATAGATTGAGCCTGCGACCTGTTGGCGCGGGGATGTGGATCTCGACCCCGTCCTGACCGCTGCTGCCCAGATTGTAGGCGGTCAGCAGACCGTTCCGGATGTCCAAACCGGCTTGGCCCAACGAACCGTGAAGCAATCCGGCGTAGGGCAAAAAGATCTGCT
>JBILFE010000626.1:0-2928 GCA_044351705.1 Luteolibacter sp.
GTGTGTAAACGCCGTGTAAATTCCCAAACCATGATCTCACTCGCCGATCTGGCGGACGCGGATGTTGCGGTAGGCGACCGGGCCGTGGTCGCCTTGCAGGCGCAGCGGGCCGCGTGCTTGCTCGGCGAGACCAACCCGGGTGGGTCCTAACAACTCGATGTTTTCCTGCACGAGCTGGCCGTTGTGGATGACCTTGTCGAAGCGGGCGTTGCGGGTTTTGTTGCCAGCGGCGTCGAAGCGCGGGGCGCGGTAAGTCACGTCGAAGGATTGCCACTCGCCGGGCGGCTTGCTGGCATTGACCCGCGGTGAATGGCCACGGACGTTGGCATCGTTGATCCATTCCGGATAGACACCGCCGCACTCGATGCCGGGGTATGAGTCCTTGGCGGCGCCGAAGCTGTCATAAATCTGCACCTCGTGGCTGCCGAGGAAATAAACGCCGGAGTTGGAGTGCTGCGGGATCATGAATTCAAGGTGCACCTCCACGTCGCCAAAGCGCTCCTTGGTGAGCAGATACTGGCCCGCACCCTGCGACACCACCACGCCCGTGCCGGGTTCGGTTTTCAAGCGGCCCGGGCCCTGCGGGTCCAAACTCACATTTCCCACCTCGCTCCAACCGCTGGCAGCCTCCCACGCGGCGAGGGCGGTGCCCGCCGGCATGAGGGCGGTGCCTTGCATCCGCTGCCAGGCATTCATCGAGCGTTGCAGGTTGGCACGCACGTCGCCCTGAATGCCGTAGTGTTGCAAGCCCACCGGCCCGGCATAACCGAGCGCCTTAAGTTTCGTTAGGACCTGGCTCACGTCGAACGAGCCGCTGTCCAACGGTTGGATCAATTTCCCCCAATCCTTGCCGCCGGTGTCGGCACCGCTGATAGTCACCACAAACAGATAGGGAAGCGCTTGTTTCAGGCTGACGTCGAGGTCCTTGCCATCGACCATGAGCCAGTGGCAGAGGTTGAAGGTCGCGCCGAAGTTTTTCCGCTCCACCTGGCGGGCCAGACGCACTGCGTCATCCACGCGCTCGACCCACATGCTGGTGTGCGGATAAAGGGCGACCCGCACTCCGGCCGGCGCGGCCAAGTCCGCCACCTCGCGCAGGATCGGCACGGCGCGCGCATCGCCCGCGGGATCGGACGGCTTGTGAACCTTGGAGGTAACGTATAACCAAATGACCGCATCACGGCCGCGCAATTGGTCGATCGCGTCGCGGATTGCCGGGCTCAGCGGCGTGGCGGAATCCAGATCAAGCCCCACGTAGAGCGCGAACAACTTCGAGTGATGGCGGTCCATCGCATCCAACATTTCCCGCAGCGCTTGCGGCTTCGAGTAGCAGGGGCCGATGCCGTCGAAGCCAAGTTCCTTGACCAATGCCACCTGGGACTCGGCTGTCTGATGGGTGGCATCGCGGGTGCCGGTGTCCATGGCGAAAAACGCCGTCTGTGCCGCCCCGCACCCTGCGGTGAGAGCGAAATTGAAAAGTAGTGATAGAATGGATTTGTGTGTCATGCCTTGAGCCCTTCCAGGTTGAGTTCGAGTTTGCGGTTTTCCTTGAGCAGGTCGGCCATGGTTAGAACCGTGCCGCGCGCGGCGGCCTCGCGGCCGAGAATGCAAGTGAGGCACCCATCCACCGACCGGCGCACCGTGGCGTTGGCAAAATCACCGCCACTGATTTGTTGGTGGAAGCTGGCGATGTTGCGCACGGCACCGGCCTCGTAGAGGTTTTCGATGGCGCCGCCGTTGTATTGTTGCGGACCGCCCCGCACAAACGACTTGCCCCAGTAGTTGATCTGGGCGTGCGCCACGGTGCCGTGGCAGACCGCCTGCAAGGTGCCTTCGGCCGCGTTGTTGAGTGCCTGCCCGAAATGGTTGTGCACCACCCCGTTGTCATATTGATAGACCAGCGAGCACACGTCGTGAGAATCGCCATGCGGGTTGGGCCGCGCGGTCCGCGAGGAACCACAGGCGGCGACCGGCCGCTCGCCGATGACCCACAGCGCGACATCAATGGCATGGATGTCGAAGTTACCTAACAAATCGCAGCCGAGCGCGATGTCATTGACCCAGACGAGACCCTGCAAGCGGCTTTCGAGGTTGGCCGTTTTGGGCGGGTCGGAGAACCCGTTGCACACGCCGAACGTCTGCACCTGTGCCAGCTTGCCAATGGCACCGGCTTGGATGCGGCGGGCGACCTCGATGTTGGCCGGGTCGGTGGGCATCTGATAGTCGACCATGAAGACCCGCTGTTTGGCCGTCGCCTGCTTGCCGGCCGCTTCAATCGCCAGGCAACCGGGCACATCCACGGCCACTGGCTTGGCCATATACACATGCAAGCCGGCGGCTACCGCCGCTGTTGCCTGTTCGGCGAAAAAATACGGCGGCACCTCCAACAGCACCGCCTCCACGCCGCTGTCGATGAGTTTGCGGTAGCCGGACAAGCCGGAAAACCGCCGGGTCTTGTCGACACCGAGAGCGTCGCCGGCGCGGTCCGCGACGGCTTGAAAATAGTCGGCCACCGCATGGAACTCATAGCCGCCGTGTTTTTTAAACAGGCCGGCGATCCACGACCCGCGACCGCCGCCACCGACGAGTCCGATTTTGATCTTGCGGGTGCTGGCGGGGGCCGCTGCATCTTGCCCGCGGCTAATCAGTGGGCTCAGCACGGATGCGGCAGTGACACTGCCGAGAAATTGACGGCGCGAAAGCGGGGGGGGGTTCATGGTTAAGATGGATGGATCATGGCGGGCGGGCGCACCCGGCGCAAGCACGGTTCCACATATCCTCAATTTCCGGTCACCCGCCATGCTCGTCGTATCGACTCGACCGCGAAAAATTCCAAATGAGTGCTGGGCATTGCGCGGCGGATGAATATTGTCAGCGCCAAGCAAATTCCAGCCATAATGCTCCTCGAAAAATGCCCACACTGTGGCA
>JBILFE010000627.1:0-2927 GCA_044351705.1 Luteolibacter sp.
GGGGATACGGTCAGGTTGATCGTGGTGAAGTCACCGTTGGTTTTGACGCGCACGCCGGGTGAGACCACCACCTGTTTGGCCCGCGCGGCTTTGCGCAGGGCCACGACCAGATCATGCCTCAGTCCTTCGCGGGCGGTTTTCAGGATGTTGTTGATCCCGCCCTCGCCGGGGGCCAGCTCCAAATAGCGCCCCGTGCGGCCGTGAATGTAAAGGATGTCCCCCTGTTCGTCGACGAGCGCGCTGGCTTGCACGATTTGCTGCGCCATCGCCTTTTCGGCCAGTGCGCGCAAAAAAGGTTTGGCGGCGGGAGTCGCCTTGTCCGCGAACCGGGGATGGCTCACATTCAGCAACGGCTGCACTGGAATGAGCTGATCGATCACCCGCCGCCGGGTGGCAAAGCGGTTCTCCTTGCGCCGATACAGCTTCGCTCGACGGTCCAGCGGGGTAAACAAATCGTCAAACCCGCCCACAGTCTCGGACGTGCCCAGAAACAGCATGCCGTCCGGGTTCATCGTATAGTGGAAGAGCGGCAAGAGCCGCTTCTGGAGATCCGCGTTCAGATAGATCAGCAGGTTGCGGCAACTCACCAGGTCGATCTTCGAGAACGGCGGGTCCTTGATCAGGTCGTGCACGGAAAAAATCAGCAGGTCGCGGATGCTTTTGTGGATGCGATAGGTGGTGCCGCCGGCTTCGAGCTTGAAAAAGCGCTTCAGCCGTGCGGGAGTGATATCGGCGGCGATGCTGGCCGGGTAGCTGGCTGCGCGGGCGCTGGCGATGGCCCGGCCGTCGATATCGGTGGCGAATATTTGCAGGGTATGGGACTGGCCGAGCGCCTCCATGCGCTCCTGTAGGAGGATGGCGAGGGAATAGGCCTCCTCACCGGTCGAGCATCCGACCGACCAGACGCGGATCGTGCTGCCGGGGGGCTTGCCCTCGAAGAGTTTGGGAATGCCCTGTTCTTCAAGAGCCGTGAAGGCTTCCGGGTCGCGGAAAAAATTGGTCACGCCGATGATCAGATCGCGGAACAGCGTGTCCCCTTCAGCCGGGGTCTGCTGCAAATACTTCACGTAGTTGTCGAGCGTTTTGATCTCCCGCACGGCCATCCGCCGCTCAATCCGGCGGCTGATCGTGCTCGGCTTGTATTGGGAAAAGTCGTGGCCGGTGAACGAACGCAGCAGGACGAAGATTTTTTGCAGCGCGCTCGCGTCTCTGGTTCCCGTGGTGGTTCCCGCGGTGGTTCCCGCGGTGGTTCCCGCGGGCAGGCGGACGCGGTGGTGGAAGGCATGGGCGGCATAGGCCAGCAGCTTGGCGGGCATTTCGCACGGCGGCAGTTCGCAATCCATCAGGCCCGTGGCGATGGCGCTCCGGGGCATGCTGTCGAACTCTGCGGAGTCCGGGCTCTGGGCCATGACCAAGCCTCCTTCACCCTTGATGGCGGACAACCCCTGCGTTCCGTCGCTGGCGGTGCCGGAAAGCACGATGCCGATCGCCCGCTCGTGCTGGTCCTGCGCCAGCGAGCGAAAGAAGTAGTCAATCGGCAGGCGCTGGCCGTGAGGGGTGGGGGGTTCGATGAGTTGCAGCGTGCCGTTCAGAAGCGCCATGTCGCGATTGGGCGGGATGATATACACGCAGTTCATCTGCACCGCCATCCCGTCCTCAACCTCAAACACCTGCATGCCCGTGTAACGACTGAGGATCTCGCGGAGGATGCTCTTGTGAGCCGGGGCCAGATGCTGCACCAGCACGAACGCCATGCCCGAATCGACTGGCATCGCGGAAAAAAACTCCTGGAACGTCTTCAGCCCTCCCGCCGAGGCCCCAATCCCGACAATGGGAAAACCACTTTCACCGTTGGCGGGCTGGCAGGCGGGCTTTTTTAAAGCCGCATGTTGCTTTTGTTTCATCTTTGCAGGGTTAGCCCAGACGGTTGAGGCTTGGAATTGTGGCGGGCGGCTGGGAAGATGCTTTCATGCGCAGACGGCGTTCTGCTTCAGCGTATGCCGAATCAAAGCCTCGTCATCGACCACCAGTATTCTTGCCATGTTTGTCTCCTTTGAGGAAGGTAGCTTCCCGACCCGCTTTGCCAAGAGAAATCGTCAGAAGTATCGGCGACGGTTCAAAACCGGATTTCCCGCCTGAACCAAACCGGACGCTTTGTTAGAATCTGGAAATCCCCAAGATTGGAGGCCTAACGGCCTTCGGAGGGTGCACCACATCCCGGAATTTGCAGTTCGGGTGGTGCCGCTCTGCCATCACGAACAATCCTGCCTAGCAGTCTTGAAGAATTCAGCCTTGGTCCCTCAAACCCAGAAACCTCCGCGCTCCTCTCTGCGACCTCTGCGCCTCCGCGTTTCGCTTTCTCCCAGCCAAACGCCACTTCGGCCGCTATACGGCAACCCGGAGGCGACCGCCGCCAAATACGGCATCGGGATCCGCGAACTGTAAGCCTGTAAGCCCGCGCCAGAAGGGAGGCGTGGTCATGATCGAAATCCGCAAATACCGCCAATCGCGCCATTGGGCCGTGTATGTGGATGGCGAATTGTTAGCCGTGGTCGTCTATCGGAAAGGCGCGGTGGCCATCGCCGACATGCTGATGCGGATGCGCGGCAGAAAGGAGGCCGGTGATGCCGGGCTTCGGATTGCGAATTGACGATTGCGGATTGCGGATTGCGGATTGCGGATTGGAGTGCTTGGCGTTGCCCGTGCGGTCACCAATCCGCAATCTGCAATCTGCAATCCCAATAGCCTCGACCGCATGAAACCCGGCCACGTGTTCCTCAGAGGGCGGGGGACGTTAGATCTTCACAGTTCCTGAGCTCGGTGGAAAATGCTTTGGCACATTTTCGCGGTTTTCGGTTTCCGGGCCAACGGCCCATTCTATACCAGCCTTGGGCAACGCCCAAGGTCACGCGCCATCATGATATTCG
>JBILFE010000629.1:0-2925 GCA_044351705.1 Luteolibacter sp.
GGCGGCGTGCCGTATTGGAATGAAAGCCGGCACTTGGTGCTGACGCTGGAGGCGGCCGAGGTGTTGGAGGATGCGGCCACCGAGTTGCATGCCTTGTGCCTGGAAGCCTGTGAGCAAATCGTGCGGCGCGACTGGTGGCAACGCCTGGCAATTCCAGAAGCGGCAATCGGCTTGATCCAGACGTCCTGGCTGGCCGGGGATTTCTCGCTGTACGGACGCTTTGATCTGGCTTGGGACGGCAGCGGCCAGCCAAAGTTGTTAGAGTATAATGCGGACACGCCCACGTCGCTGTTGGAAGCGGCGGTGATCCAGTGGCAATGGCTGGAAGAAACCTTTCCCGAGAGCGACCAACTCAACTCGATCCACGAGGCGCTGGTGGAGCGGTGGCGGGCGGTGCCGCATGACACGGTGCATTTCGCCTGTGTGTGGGACATGTTGGAAGACCGCCAAACCATTGCCTACCTCGCCGAAACCGCAGAGCAGGCGGGAAAATCCGTGGTGCTCATGGACATGGAGGAGATCGGGTTTTCGCCGCAGGGCCGCTTCACTGACGCGGGTGAATTGCCGATCGAGAAACTCTTCAAGCTCTATCCATGGGAGTGGATGATGGAGGAGCCGTTTTTCGCCGAGATCGGGCAGGAGCGCAGCCGATTTATCGAGCCGGCGTGGAAGATGATGCTTTCTAACAAAGGATTGTTGCCGATCTTGTGGGAGTTGAATCCGGGGCACCCGCTCTTGCTACCGGCCTCGCTGTCGCGTGATGCGCTGTGTTCACAAGGCGTTTCACGGTGGGTGGAGAAGCCGTTATGCGGGCGCGAGGGGGCCGGGGTGGCGGTGATGGACCGCGGCTATCGCGTGGCCCAGGGCGTGGATGGGCCAGCGGGTGCGCCACTTGTCTATCAGCAATGCGCCAGTTTGTTTGCGGCGGAACGCAGGCACTTCGTGTGGGGCTTGTGGATGGTCGGGGACGAATGCCGCGGCATGTCCGTGCGCGGCGACAGTTCGCCAGTCACCGGCAACCTCAGCCAGTTCTATCCGCATCGGATCGAGGGATCTGACCCATAGCCGACGCCTGATATTGGGGTAAATCGCGGCAAATAAACCACTGAGGGAACTGATTACCACTGAGAGCACTGATTTATATATATCAGTGGTCCTCAGTGCTTCAGTGGTAAAAATCGTCTTCTATGACCCTTGAATTCCTGCAATGGGGAAAGAAAACCACGGATTACACGGATTGCACGGATTGAAGAAATGATTTCCAACATCCAACATCCAAGGATCAAGTAAAGAGAAAGACATGACACGGCATTGTCACTTCTTCCATCCAGAAACCTACGCTCGGGCGATTCACGAACTCGTCTGAAATGTTAAAATGTGCCAAAGTATTTTCCACCTAGCTCAGGAACTGTGAGGTTGCAGAAGAAAGAACGGACTGAAGTCCGGGACTACGTTGCCTGCGCCATGGCACCTATGTTAGGCTATGCCAATCCCGCCTTTTTCAGCAGCGCCTGCACATCGTATTCGGGTTTGCGGGGAGTGCGGCTGCGCAGGGCGTTGGCTTCTTCGTCACCGACAAATTCCTCCTTGGCGGCATCCCAGGTGAGCTTGCGGTTGAGCTTCATGCCGATCCACGCGGTGGCGCAGGTTTCCAGGCTGCGCGCGGATTGAGTCACGGGCGCCACCGGTTCCTTGTTAGCCAGCACGCTGTCGATCCAATTGTCGTAATGGTCGTGACTGGCCGGCCAGCGCTTGGCATCGGTGCCGAGCGGCGAAAGGATATTGGCCTTGCTGGCGCGCAAGGCGCTGGCGCCGCCGACCGGGGTGTTAGGATCGCTGGCGGTGACCTTGGCTGCGCCACGGGTGCAGAACACCCAGCCTTCGGAGCCTTCGAAGTGGATGCCATTCTCAAACGAGTTGTCGAGGATGAGTTTCACATCCTGGGGGAACATCATTTCGATGTGATAGGTGGTGTGTACCGTCCAGACGTCGTTGAGCATGAATTCCGCCTTGGCCTCGATGGTCTGGGGGCCGCCGAGTTCCTGGCCCATCGCCCATTGGGCGATGTCAATATGGTGGGCACCCCAGTTGGTGATCATGCCGAGGCCGAAGCCCTCGGTGGTGATCCATCCCGGCCGGCCGATGTTGTGCTGCGGATGGACGCGGCCTTCCATGTAGGGTTGTTCGGGGGCCGGCCCCAGCCAGCGCTCAAAATTCAAATTCGGCGGAACCGGCATGACTGCGGGCGGCTTGCCGCTGGGTTTGTCGATGCCGACGCCGATCTTGATGGTATGGAGTTTGCCGATGCGGCCATTGCGCACGGCTTCGCTGGCAGGGCGGAATGCGGGGAAGGGCGTTTCCGAGCGTTGTTGCGATCCGGTTTGCAAAACCACCTTTTTGGCCAGGACCGCCTGGCGCAGGGCGATGGCCTCCGCAATGGTATAGGCCAGAGGTTTCTGCACATAGATATGTTTGCCCGCCAGCGCCGCGGCGACCGCCACCAAACCGTGCCAATGGTCGGGCACGCTGACCACCACGGCATCGATCGCCGGGTTGGCCAGCACCTCGCGGTAGTCCTCATAAACGCTGATTTTGACGTCGGCTTCACCCTTTTTCTTGTAATGCCCCTCGGCGCGGGCCTGGGCCGCGGCGGCTCGCTTCGAATCCAAGTCACACACCGCCACCACGCGCGCCCTGGCTTGCCGGAGAATCCCGTCCATGTCGCCGCTGCCCATGCGGCCGCAGCCGATCTGTGCAACCTGGAGCTGCTTGTTAGGCGAACTCGCGGCAAACAACGTGCCCGTAAAAATGTTAGGCAGGACGAGCATCCCGGCAGTGCCGCCGAGGCCGGTTTTGATGAAATTGCGGCGGGATGAATGGTTCATGTTATTGGATGTTAGGTTGGGGTTATGGGATCAGCTTTCC
>JBILFE010000049.1:0-10730 GCA_044351705.1 Luteolibacter sp.
CGTTATCGACCAGGGCCGTGCACACCGCCGTCTTGTATCCGAAGCATTTTTTCAAGCCGCGTGACGTATTGTATTCCCCGCCGCCCTCCCACGCGGTGAATTGGCGTGCCGTGCGGATGCGTCCCTCGCCCGGATCCAGACGCAGCATGATTTCGCCCAGCGAGATTTGATCATAGTGGCAGGCGTGTTTTGATTTGAGCGTCAACGACATGGTCGGTAGTGGGGTGGTGGAAATTTGCGGATCAAGGGAATCGCCACAGGCACGTGCCATGTCCGGGAGGGGTGAGTGCCGCCGCAGGGACCGCTGGCAGCCCCGCACCATCCCCGCATGGGGCGTCGCCTGCGGGCGTTCACTCCTGCTGCACCGTCGGCCCGGCAGGCTTCGGATCGATCCCGAAAAATCGGATCCAGGCTTCGTTTTCGGATGCTTGTTTGTAAGCGTCGCGCAGGGAGTTGGCCAGGTTGCGTTGTCCGTCGCGCTCGGCGGCGGCGGCGGCGTCCTTGACCTTGGCGAGGTAGGCGGTGCGGAGTTTGTTCACGCCGGCCAGGAAGGCTTCGTCGATTTGCTCTTGTTTTTGCGTGAAGGTGGCGAGGGTTTTGGCCATTGGTGCCGAGAGCTGGATGCCACTTTCTCTTGGGACCGCGGTGGGGATGCGCGAGTTCAAAACTGACACCTTGAGCTTGGCGAGGTGCAGTTGCCAAATGGTCTGGTCCGCTTTTGACAGGCCGCGGCTCCAAAGGTCGAGTTCCCAATTGAATGAGCGGGCGTTGGCGGCGAGTTGCTCCGCCCGTTTCTTGTCTGCCGCCACAACGAGTTCCTTGGCTCGTGCGGTTAGAGTTTCAATGCTGCCGCCGTCCGCGGGAATGCCCTTGGAGGGTGCCTCGGAAATTTCACGCTCCTTGCTCCACTCGATGATCAAGCCGGAGGCCAGCGTGCCGAGGCTCTGCGCATCCCATCCCTTGTCAGGCCGGAGCAACAACCCGGATGCCTCTTTCTCAGATCCTTCCGCCCACTTCAAGGGCAGCCATGGCTCACCCGTGACCCAGGTCCAGTCCTTGCCTTTCTGATACCCGCCCACCCATATCCCGTCGGGCGCCACCAAGGTGCTCGCAAATTGGACGAGATAGTCGGCTTCCGCCTTGTCGCTGGCCACGGCAAGCTGACCACCGGATTTTTCCGCCAATTCCAAGGCATCGCGCCATGGCAGCGGGCGGGCAACAAACAAATAATGACGGCCCTCGTTGATCTCCGTGCCTGGCGGATAGATCGGGTTGGCCTGGCCGAGTGATTCGCGGGCGGCAAGCAGTGCGGCGGCAAGCGAAGCGGGGTTGGCCCCATCCCGGTGCCATTGAATCAGGAACGGATGGACGTGCTTGGAATCGAGCCCCTTGACCAAACCCAGATCATTGACCCCGACGTGGGTGCCGGTTCCGCGGGGCGGGACGGGAAGTTTCCAAAGGGTGCCATCGACGAACGACCAATCATTGCGCCCGCTTCTGCCGGCCCCAATCCAGAGTCCTCCATTCGCCGGAGCCTGCTGCGCATACCAGGAAATATCTTCCTGCGAGGTGGGAATGGCCAAGTGCCCGCCGAAGCGCTCCGCGTACCAAGCGGCGTCCGACCAGGTCATCGGCTTTGGGACACGGAAATAATCGTACTCGCCCCGGCGGATGGTACCGATGGGCATTTCCTTGCGGTTGCCGTTGACCAAGTCGAGGCGGAGACGTTCGAGCGACTCCATCGGGGTTTCCGGCGGCGGCTCCACCTTGGGCGGCGGCGGCGGCACGGGTTTTTCAGGCGCAACCGGCTTTTTCGGCTGCCTGGCGATTTCTTTGGTTGCGGCGGCAGCCCTGGCCTCATTGCGGGCGGCCTCTTCGAGCATCGCGCGGTTGACCCGCTCCCTCTGGTTGCGAACCCCTTCGAGTTGCTTCCACACCACGGCAATGATGACAATGAGCGCCGCGATGATGAAGAGGTTGCGGATAAAGGTCCAGTTGGCCCCAACTTGAAACTCCATCTGTGGCACCGCAGGCACCGGCGCCTCGCCAGATGCCGGTGTTCCAGCCTCTGCCGGTGTTCCAGCCTCTGCCGGCGTTCCAGCGACTGCCGGGGCCCCGGCAAGGGCAGGGGCTTTCCCAACATTCAAAGCTTTAGCGACAGCCGGGGGTTTTGCAAGTGCCGGGGCTTTTGCGACACTCGGTGCCGGGATCACCGGGCCTTCGTTGCTGGGCGCAGGCACCACAGAATTTTGGGCGGGCCGGGATGAGGCCAAAATCACCGCCTTGTTCCTGGCTCCGGATCGTTTGGCTTCAAATTTGACAACCCACTCGGCAAGCGCGGCACCCAAGGCCTTGGCATCCGGATAGCGCAGATTCGGATTGGGGTGGACGGCGCGGCGCCAGATGTCATCCAAATCCGTCCCACAAGCACACAGCGCAGACGGTGCCGGCGCACCTTCCTCCTGGCGCCGGCCGGTCACAAGCTCGTACAGGATGACCCCCACCGCATAAAGATCCGAGCGGCGGTCGGCCACTTGTGGATTGCTCATCACTTCCGGCGCGATGTATCCCGGCGTGCCCATCAACAAGCCAACCCCGCCGGATTCGACCGGATGGGCCAGCCCGAAATCGCCGATCTTGGGCTCCGCCCGCGGCGTGAGCAAAATGTTGGCCGGCTTGATATCGCGATGGATGATGCCATTTTCGTGGGCGTGACCGAGTCCCGCACAAATGCCTTGAATCAATTCGGCGGCCTGCACCGGATCCACCTGTTTGCCATACGATGAATGATAGAGCGACTTCCCGGGTACATATTCCATGACAATATACAGCATGTCATTGACCGTCCCGTAGTCGTAAACACCAATGAGATTGGGGTGATTGAGCCTGGCCATGGCACGGGCTTCTACCTCGAAGGACTGCCGGAAAAGCGGATCCTGGCCGACCTCAAGCGGAAGAATCTTGATGGCGACGTCCCGCACCAACGAGCGCTGCCTGGCCTTGTAAACCGCCCCCATTCCGCCCTTGGCAATGAGACCTTCAAAGTCGTATGCAGGCAACAGCCGTCCGAGATCCTCTGGTGTGGGTGCGTTGAATGTAAGATTTGACATGCCGAAATTCCCCGTCGGGTTGCGTGCAGCGTAGCATCCCCCGGCCTAACTATGAAACAAAATTTTCGCTGGCATTTCATCTCCCTGCGGCGCCGCATTGTCTTGATCTTTTTTCCCACTGAATCACTCTCACGCCAAGCGGCAAGGTTATCTTCACCGGCCGGCGCACCCATGCCTCACCACCCCAGACGCTTGTCATGACCGACCCGACCGTTACCACCCTGCAAATTTGCTTCATGGCGGCGCTGGGGATTTTCGCGCTCACCGCCATTGCCAGATCCAGCCGGGCCCGGCGTTCATCCGCGGAACCGCCGCCGCTGCCCACCGGACGCGTCGCGTCCTGGCCCTACCTGAGCCTCGACCTTCTCTGGATGGGCTTCATCTTCATCACCTTTTTCACCCTCAGCATCAGCACCGCGAGCCTCACCCCAGCCAATTCCGAACCCGCCATCAGCGCTAATGGCCTCATCCAGTCGATCCTCTTGCAAGGGGTGCTGGCCGGCATGACCGTCGTCGTCATGGTCTGGCGCATCCGTCCGGCGGCCTGGCTGGGCCTGCGTTGGCCGGCATGGAAACAGGTATTATGGATCGGCCCCGCCGGCGTGGCTGCCATGTGGCTGTTGAGCTATGTCTTGTTCACCGTCGGCTACATGCAATGGATGGATTCACTCGGCGTCGAATCCACCCAAGACAGCGTCAAAGTCCTGCAAACCACCCGCGACCCTCTCGTCCTCGCCTTGATGGCCGCAGCCGCAGTCATCGTCGCTCCTCTGTGCGAGGAAATCGTCTTCCGCGGCTACCTCTATCCGGCTGCCAAAAAATTTGCCGGCCCCTGGGTGGCGGGCGCGTGCAGCGCGCTGGTCTTCGCCGCCGCTCACGGCTCGCTGGCCCCGCTCATCCCCTTGTTCTTTTTCGGCGGCCTGCTAGTCCTCAGCTACGAACGCACCGGCTCACTGTGGGCCCCCGTTGCCATGCATTGCTGCTTCAACAGCGCCACCGTCGTCATCCAATTCCTCGCCCGCTGCTACGATATCCCCCTCACCCCGAACCTGTGACACGCCTCTGTGACATCGGCGAAGACGCCCTCATCCAGCGCCTCGTGCGGCTCCTGCCGCAGGACCCGGACCCCGCCTCCGGGCCGGGGGATGATTGCGCGGTCATCGATTTGGGCCCCTTCCACCCCAACCTCCAACTCCTCAAAACCGACGCCCTCGTGGCCCACGTCCATTTCCTCCCCGACGCCCCACCCCGCGCGATCGGTTGGAAGGCCGCCGCCCGCGTCGTCTCCGACTTCGCCGCCATGGGCGGCCACCCCCAACACTTCCTCATCACCCTCGCCCTGCCCCCTCAAACCCCCGTCGCCTGGGTCGAAAACCTCTACCGCGGCATCGGCGATTGCCTCCAGCGCTTCGGCGGCCACCTCGCCGGCGGCGAAACCTCCAGCGTCCCGCCCGCCTCCGCCGCCGTCATCTCCATCGCCGCCACCGGCACCGCCCCGCGCCACCACCTCACCCTCCGCTCCACCGCCAAACCCGGCCACGCCCTCCTCGTCACCGGCTCCCTCGGCGGCTCCCATCACGGCAAACACCTCTCCTTCATCCCCCGCCTAGAAGAAACCGATTGGTTGGTATCCCATTTCAAACCGACCGCGATGATGGATCTATCGGACGGGTTGGGGCGTGATTTGCCGCGATTGGCATTGGCATCGGGCTGTGGATTTGAGTTGGAGCGGGCGGTGTTGCCGGTCACCTGTGGCTGCACGGTGGAGCAAGCGTTGGGGGACGGGGAGGATTTTGAGATATTGCTGGCGATTGAATCGGAGCGGGTGGCGGGGTTGCAGGCGGCATGGGCTGGGCGGTTTCCGGGGTTGGCACTGACGCGGGTGGGGTGTCTGGTGGAGGCCGGCGCGGGTGAGGACCTGCAAGGCGGATGGGAGCATTTTAGCCAAGCCATGGCAGAATGAGCGGGATCGGTCAGGATGGCGGCGTGGGCGACGGGGAAGAGCGCGCATTCCTGCAATTTCAAGGCACGGAAAAGAGTGCATCCCCGCGCACGTTGGCAAACTATCGTGACGCACTCGCGGCGTATCGCCAGTGGTGTGGCGAGCGCTTCACCACCTGGCGTGATGCCAGCGCCGATGATTTCAGGGACTACCTCTTCGCCTTGATGAAGCGCGGGCTCCAGCACTCGACCATCCGCCTGCGGTTTGCCGCGTTGCGCTCGTTTTACAAATTTTTGGTGTTGCGGCGCGGCATGGCGCGCAGTCCGGTGGCGGAGGTGCTTTTGCCCAAGCCGGTGCGCGGCTTGCCCGTGGTACTGAACATCGCGCAAATCGACGAACTGCTGCAACTGCCGCTGCACTTGCCGCTCGATCAAAAAACCCCGGCCTGGCTGCCGCTGCGCGATGCGGCCATTCTCGAACTTTTTTATTCCAGCGGCTTGCGGATTGCCGAGTTGCTGGCGCTCGACGTCAAAGACATCGATTTCATCGGCGAATCCGTCCGTGTTTTCGGCAAGGGAGCCAAGCACCGCATCGTGCCGGTTGGGGGTCCCGCATTCAATGCGATCCAGCGTTACCGGCAGGCCGCGGCCATCACCCACGGCCCGCTGTTCCTCAGCAAACTCCACAGGCGCATCTCCCAGCAAGCCGTGGATCAATTGCTCAAAAAATACCTCAAGCACAGCAGCATCCCGTTCAACATCAGCCCCCACAAACTGCGCCACAGCTTTGCCACCCACCTTCTGGATGCCGGCGCCGACCTCCGCAGCGTCCAATCCCTGCTCGGGCATGCCTCGCTTTCCACCACCCAGATCTACACCCACGTCACCAAGGAGCGCCTCAAATCCGCCTACGACAACGCCCACCCGCGGGCTTGACCCACCGGGCAGACTCACCGCCCTCGCGAGCCGTCACAAGGGAGCTTCAGAATCATGGGCATTCTGCTTGCCGTACGACTCTAGTAGCGCCTGCCGTAGCCCCTATAGCCATAGTAGCCGCCCCCACCGCCATGGTAGGGATAGGGACGGTGGTAGCTATTAGAGTAATGGTGGTTATTCTCGCCAATCGCGTAACCCACGATGCCGGCGGCCGCCACGCCGGCGAGCGCGAGCCCCGGGTCCACGGATTGTTGTGGCCGACCATAGGCATCGTAGGTCGTGGTGCAACTCATGCTGCTGGAAAACGCGGCCACCAAAGCGATAGCGGATGCCAGGCGGAACAGACGATGGAGAGTTATTCTCATGCCAGTGCGACGCATGGCCGCAGGCGATTATTCAATCCACCTTGAAATATTCCAATAGGTCCAATTTCCATTCCCCCAGCGGCGGCAGGCGGCACCCGCTCCACCGGCGGGGCGGCTACCGACCGCTGCCGGGAATAATCGGCTTTTCATGCTAAGGGGTTGCATTCCCGCCCTATCTGCCTTAATTGTGCGCGCCCCGCGCCCGGGTGACCATGAAATCAATCCGCCTTCTTATCACGCTTGGAGTTCCCTTCCTGGCTCTGCTGCTAGCCAACTGTGCCGGCCACAAACCGCCACCCACCCAGGGGGAATTCGTCAATCCCTATCCGCCCGGCACCCACGCGTATTTCACTGCGGAACGCATCTATCCAAAAACCTACAAGGTGTGGAAAAACCCAGAGCTGCTTGCCCGCACCAACCCCACCAACTCACACATCCACATCGACCTCGCCAAACAACGCGGCCTCCTCATGAATGGCGAGGACGTGGTGATGGACTATCCGATTTGCTCGGGACGCGAAGGCCATGAAACACCATCCGGCAACTACAAGATCCTGGAAATGCTCGTCGACAAATGCTCCAATGTTTATGGCCGCATTTACGATGCCGAGGGCAACTGCGTCAACCGTGACGCCGACATCACCAAGGACCCGATCCCCGAGGGCGGCCGCTTCGACGGCGCCCCGATGCGCTACTGGATGCGCCTGACCTATGACGGCGTGGGGCACCACATCGCCCCGGTCCTGCGCCGTCCCGCCTCCCATGCCTGCATCCGCGGCCCCAGCTCCGCCATTCCCATCGTCTATTCCAAAGTCAAACTTGGCACCCCGGTGAGCGTGGAATAAGGGATTCTCTTTGCCCGCTTCCGCCCCATGCCGTGCCGGAGCCCCGCACCGGCAGGGCCGCGATGCAACCGCCCCGCCCACCCCACCATGCAGCCGCTCCACAAACCGGAAATCATGTCCCCGGCTGGCAACTGGACCAGCCTGAGTGCCGCCATCCACGCCGGTGCGGATGCCATCTACTGCGGCCTGCGCGGGTTCAACATGCGGGATGGTTCTAGCAATTTTAGTGTTGCCGAGTTACCCCGCCTGGTGCGGACTTGCCATGAGGCCAATGTCCGCGCCTACCTCGCCCTCAACACCATCATCCACGAGAACGAACTCCCCCGCATCCAACGCCTCCTGCTCGCCGCGGCGGCCGCAGGTATTGATGCGGTCATCTGTTGGGACATGGCCGTGATCCAGGCCGCCACCGCGCTCGGCCTGCCGGTGTTTCTATCGACCCAAATGTCCGTCTCCAACTCCGCGAGCCTGGCCACATTCTACCGCACCTTTGGCATCCGCCGCTTCGTCCTCGCCCGCGAATGCTCACTGCGGCAAATCCGCAGCATGCGCCGCCAGCTCGTTACCCTGCTCGGTGCCGATGCCGCCAACATTGAAATCGAAGTCTTCGCCCATGGTGCCATGTGCGTTTCCATCAGTGGCCGCTGCTTCTTGTCCGAAGCGAGCGTTGGCAAGTCAGCCAACCGCGGCCAATGCACCCAGCCTTGCCGCCGGCCCTATCAAATCACCAGCAGCGAGGGCGATGTGGCCTTCCGCATCGGCGACACCTACCTGCTCAGTCCGCAAGACCTCTGCACGCTGCCATTCATCGAACAATTGCTCGAGGCCGGCGTCAGCAGCCTCAAAATCGAAGGCCGCGGCCGCGCCCCGGAATACGTCAGCACCGTCACCTCCGCATACCGCCGCTGTGTGGACTTTTATTTTGCCAACCGCCGCAGGCCCCACTTCAAACCGCAATTCCAAGCCCTTAAAGACTCGCTGATGCAGGAGCTCGACTCCGTCTACCACCGCGGCCACGCGTCCGGCTTCTACATGGGCCGCCCCATCGACCAATGGACCAGCGCTCCTAACAGCCAAGCCGCCAGCAAAAAACTCCACGTCGGCGAAGTCGTCAAGTTCTACCGCAAGGCCGGTGCCGTTGAAATCCATGTCAGCGACACCGGGTTCGCCCTCGGCGATGAACTCATCATCCAAGGCCCCACCACCGGCGTCGTGCGCGTCCACGTGACCTCAATCCAAATCGACCACCAGGCAGTGGCCACAGCCAGCCGTGGCCAGGCCGTCGCCGTACAACTCGCCTCGCCGGCCCGCCGCGGCGACCACGTCTATCGCGTCACCCGCCGCGACGGACCGCGTGGATAGAGGGGGTGAATGTGGGTGGTTATTAGTTATTAGTTATAGGTTATTAGTTATAGGTTATTAGTTATAGGTTATCAGTTATCGGTTTAAACATGTCCTCAGAAAGCAATCATCGCGAACATCGTGGGTTGGTGCCTATCACGCGGCAGCAAACGCTGGGTGAGGAGATTGCCAACAGTCTCAGCCATGGCGTGGCCTTGGTGGCGGCGGTGGCCGGCACGCCGGTTTTGATCGTCACCGCGCTGCGCCACCACAACACCGCGATGGTGGTGGGCGGCAGTGTGTTTTCCGCAGCGATGATTCTGACGTATCTGTCGTCGTTGTTATATCATGCGCTGCCTCACGGGCGGGGCAAGCATGTGTTCCGCCTCTTCGACCACGCAACGATTTTCCTGCTCATCGCCGGCACCTACACGCCGATCACCCTGGGCGTGCTTAAAGGCGCTTGGGGCTGGGCGCTGCTCAGCGTGGTCTGGCTGCTGGCGGTGGTGGGCATCGTGCTCAAGTGGGTTGGCGGCATCAAACGGCCGTGGATTTCCACCGGCTTGTATCTGGTGATGGGTTGGTTGGTGATGCTCGTGGCACGACCGTTGTGGTTGCAAATGTCGCTGCCCGGCTTGTTATGGCTGGCGGCCGGCGGCTTGGCTTACACCCTTGGCACGGCATTTTTCGCCATCGATGAGCGCATGAAATACGGCCATTTCATCTGGCACCTGTTTGTCATGACAGGCACCTGCTGTCACTATTTCGCGGTGTGGGTGAGCATATACTGACTGAACGGCGGCTTGGACTACAGAGGACGAACCACAAAGAACGCAGAGAGCACAAAGAATCCCCCCTTCTCTGCGATCTTTGCGTTCTCTGTGGTTAGAACATTGTATCCCAACCTAAAGACTCCTCAGTAAGCGTTGCCCCGCTGCTCAATCCCCCTCCAGCCCCGCATCCGGGATGTGGGTGAAGCTGATGCGCATCGGCGCTGCGTCACGACCCTCCTGCACGCTGCCGAAGTAGATCACCTTGCGGCCGTAGCGGGCGCGCAGCTTGTCCAGGGCGGCATCCAGGCGCTGATGTTTTTCAATTTCGTTGCGGCTGCCCGCCGCGACATCATCCCCGCTAGCCGTGACGTCCTGAAACAAGTCCGGCGTGTGGTTGCCAGGTTCGCAAAGCCGCGTCAGCACCACGCCAACTTTCAGGATCAAACATCCCGCCTCCGGCCGCTCACGCCACAGCCGCTCCATCAGGTGCATCAGGGTGAAGGTCGAGTCGGTTTCCACCGTGTGTATGTCCGCCGACCACGACGGACCCCTGACAAAGCTGAGTTGCAGCGTGAGCGAACCGGTGAGCAGACCTTCCGCGCGCAGCCGCTCACACGCCTTGTGCAGCAGCTTGCAGAGGACCGGCCAAGCTTTGTCAGGCACCCGGCTGTCGGGCGCCAGCACGTGACTGTGGCCGAGAGACTTGCGGGCGGACGGCAGGTCTGGGATCTCGTCGCCGCGCAGCAGGTGCCACAGGCGGTCGCCCAGCACCCCGCCCCACGCCTTGTGCAGCTCGGGCTTGCTGGCCTCACACAGGCGCGCCACGGTGCGAATGCCCACCGCGTGCAGGCGCGCCTCCATGCTGCTGCCGATGCCCGTGAAGTCGCGGAGCTTGAGCGGATGCAGGATGTCCGGCAGTTGGCTGTGCTCGATGATGACCAGCCCGTCGGGCTTGCGCATCTTGCTGGCCATCTTGGCCAGGTATTTGTTGGGCCCGGCACCGATGCTCACCTTGATCACCGGCGACACCTCCCGCGCCACGGTTGCCTTGATCTTTTTGCCGATGGCTTCCACGCTCGCCGGTGCGCGCAGGTTGTAGGGCAGCCAGGCCCACATTTCATCGATGCTGAGGACGGCCTCGACGTGGATGCAGTCCTCGACGGCCGCTACGACCCGGTGGTGGAAGCGCAGGTATTCCGGCGGCTTGGCCTCCACAATGGCGATGCCGGGACACAGGATGCGGGCATCGCTGATGCGGGTGCCGGTCTTCACCCCGAATGCCTTGGCTTCGTAACTGGCCGCTATGCAGCAGGATGTTTCTGCCATCACCGGCGCCACCCCCACCGGCCGGCCGCGCAGCGCCGGATCAAGGTGTTGCTCGACCGACGCGAAGTAAGAATCGCAATCAACGAACAGCGA
>JBILFE010000051.1:0-10715 GCA_044351705.1 Luteolibacter sp.
TTTATGAACTCATCACGGGGCGCCCGCCGTTTTATGACGGCGGCTTCGAGCAGATCAAGGTGCAGATCCGCGAGATGGTTCCGCCATCGATGGAAAAGCGGATTCTCGACCTCGGGTTGCACATGCCGCCGCCGCCGGATGAATGGGAGGAGGTGGTGGCCGCGTGTTTGGCCAAGAAGGCGGAGGACCGGCCGCAGAGCATGCGGGCGGTGGCTGCGGCGCTGGGATTCCAATCCGGCAGCAACACCGAGCTTGAGGCCAAGGTTTCCATCCAGGCCGAGCGCCTCAATGAACTCGAAACCCAGATCATCCAACTGAGCACTGCCACCGCGCCGGTGGACCGCGAGGCCGAGGCCCAACTCCACGAGGCCCGCCAACAGATCGCCACGCTGCAACAGGAAATCAGCCAGGCGCAGGACTCCATCAAGCGCTTGGAGGAGATGCTGCAAGCCACCGCCGCGGAACGCGATACCGCGCTGCAAGGCGGCGATGCCGCACTCAAAACCTTCCAGGCCGATGCTACCAAAAAATTCGCGCTCGCCGAGGACAAGCTCGCCAAGTTGCAGCAGGAATTAGATGCGGCGAAAAGCGGCGGCGATGTCCAGGTGCAACAGGCGCAGCAAGCCGCCCAACAGAAAATCACGGAACTGGAGGCCAAGCTGCAAGCGGTGCGCAAGGAGTCCGATGAACGGCTGCAAGCGGCCCGCAAGGAGGCTGAGCAGGGGCTGCAAGCGGTACGCAAGGAGTCCGAACAAGGAATGCAAACGGCCCGCAAGGAGGCCGAGCAAGGGGTGCAAGCCGCCACCGAGAAATTGCGGCGTGAGGCCGAGCAAATCGCCGAGCGCCTCAAAAAGACCGAGGAAGCGAAAGAAAAGGCCATCAACCAGGCACGCGAAGAAGGCGAAAAACGCCTGCAAAAGCAGGCGGAGGAATTGGAGAAAACCCGCCAGAGCCTCAGCAAGGTGGTCCAACAAAAAGAACAACTCGAGCGGGAGGTGGCCACCGAGAAAGAACGCCAAGGCGCGTCACTGCGGCCCTTGCTCGTCAGCCTCATCATCGCCATGGCGCTCGGCTTGGGCGGCGGCTTCGCCGCGTCCTGGTGGAAGCATCGACAGAATTCCCCCGATGCCGGATTAAGTGGCTCACAAATCAAGGATCTGCCGACAGCAGAGAAACCCGTGGCCGATACGCCGGTCCGGTTCGCACTGTTTGAGCAATTTGCCAAATCCATTGGCACTACGGTGGACGAGCTAGGGGCCGTGGCCGGGAATGATGGCGCGGTTTATGGGGTTAGTGCCATCACGGCCCTGAATTTCTGCAATTGGTTGACAAAAAAGGACAAGTCCCTAGGCCTTTATCATTACACGCTGCCGGAGATTAACGATTTGAAGGATTTGAAGGATTTGAAGGGGAAAGTAGCCGCAGGCAAAAAGGAGTGGTCCAAATCATGGGCTGATAATAAGGGCAATGACTCAGACTTGTTGTTCAAGATGCTCGGCAGCAAAGGGGATACAGATGTCTATAACACTCACCCCATGCATGCGGATCCATCGTTTACTTTCCGTATCAAACGGGAGAAAATCCCCGCAGGGAAGTAACATAACTTATGAAAACAAAATTGGTGATAGCCGCCGCGTGTGCCTCAATTCTGCCCGTGGTCATGGATTGCGCCGATGCGGCGCCGGGAGCGGCAGGCTCCGCCCGCAAGCAAGCCGGCACCAGCCCGGTGAAGGTGTTTGTTTTGGCCGGCCAGTCGAACATGGAAGGTCAGTCGGTGGTCGATCTAACTGGCAAGGATTACAATGACGGCCGCGGCACACTCGCCACGCTCATCAACGATCCGGTCAAGGGCCCGATGTTCAAACATCTCAAAGCTGCCGACGGCAAATGGGCGGTGCGCGATGACGTGTGGGTGCGCTACCAGCGCGAGCGCAGCCCGCTGCTGGCCGGTCCGCTCGGCGTCGGGTTTTCAGTCTATGGCGATGTGCATCACTTCGGGGCGGAATTGCAGTTCGGGCAGGTGCTCGGCAATGCCTTAAGCAACCAGGTGTTGCTCATCAAGACGGCATGGGGCGGCAAAAGTCTCAACGTCGACTTCCGTCCGCCAAGCTCAGGCGGACAGGTCGGAGCGTATTACACGCTGATGATCGCACAGATCAAGGCGGCTCTAGCCAACATGGCAACCGATTTCCCGGCCTACGACGGCCGCGGCTATGACTTGGCCGGATTGGTGTGGTGGCATGGCTGGAATGATTTCTGCGACGCTACGGCCGTGCCGGAGTACGAGCAGAATCTGGTCAACCTCATCAACGATGTGCGCAAGGATTTGAAGGCACCCAAGCTGCCGGTGGTGATCGGCGATCTAACCGGTCCGTGGCTCAAGGACGCCAAGGACTTTCCGGCGGCGGCATTGGCTATCCGATCCGCTCAAAAGGCGGCGGCGGCGAAGCCCGCATTCAAAGGCACGGTGCTGCTGGTGGAGACCGGTGACTTTGTGCGCAAGCCCGAGGATTCGCCGCACCCCGGCCACGGCCACCACGAATTCGGCAATGCGGAAACGTATTTTATCGTCGGTGATGCCCTCGGCAAAGGCATGCTCAAGCTGTTGCCGAAGTGAGCTGCCCGCCCTTGCCGCATCCAGCCGCCAACCGATAACTGATAACAGATAACCGCCAACCGATAACCGATAACCGATAACCGATAACCGATAACCGATAACCGATAACCGATAACCGATAACCGATAACTGATAACTGATAACTGATAACTGTTAACCATTACCCGACAACCGATAACTCCATCCCCGCACTCAGTCCATGGGCTTGCTCTCGCCATTTTTGTTAGCCTGTGCTGCGGCCGTGGTGGTGCCGCTGTGGTTGCACTTGCGGCGCAAGCGCAGGCAGACCCCGATGGAGTTTCCATCGCTGCGGTACTTGAAAATGGCGGCGGCGCGGATGAAACGCCAGGCCAGGGTCGAGGACCTTGGCTTGCTGTTGTTGCGCTTGTTGTTGCTGGCTTTACTCGCCTTCGCCTTCGCACGGCCGGTGCTGCGCTCCAGCTCGGCATGGTTTGGCGCCGGGCGCGCGGTGGAATCCGTGGTGGTGATCGACGCCACCGCGAGCATGGGTTGGCGCGGGTCCGCCGGTACCCGGCTCGATGCCGCCAAGCAACTGGCGCGCCAATGGATCGATGGCCTCGATGCCAGCGATGCGGTGGCGGTGTGGGTTCTAACGGACAGGCTCGAGCAACCCGTGCCCCAGCCCATCACGGATCGGGGGCACTTATTGCGTAAACTCGACGCGATCACCGTGTCGGAAGGCTCGGCGTCGTTGGCTCCGGTGTTTAATGCGGCGCGCGAATGGGCCGCCACCCGTGGCCTCGGCCGCAAGGAGCTGGTGGTCATCACCGACAATCAACCCGCAGCCTGGGACTGGCCCGCCGAGGGGTTTTTCCGCCGCGCGTGGAACCGCAGCAACACGGGTCTGGTGGTGCTGGCCCCGGATGTCACGCGCGCGTCTAACATCAGTGTCGCGGCCGTCGAGTGGGATAGCCGCAGCGTGCGCTCAGGAGCCATGCTAACCGGTGTGGCAAAGTTGGTGAATCACGGCGATGCGGCGGTCAATGATTTGTTGGAGTGGCGGATCGGCGGCCAGGTGCTGCTGCGCAAACCCGTGGAACTTGCCGCCGGCGCCTCGCTGGAGGTGCCCATGGCACTGCCCGTCCCTGAACTCAACACGCCGGTTCTCGCGGGGGAACTCGCCCTCGCCGGTGACGCCCTCGCCTGCGATGACCGCTGGTATTTCGCCCTGCCGCTGCGCCGGCCGCAGCATGCCTTGGTGGTGGATCGCAGCGCCGGCATGGGTGGCAGCATGCGAGCCTCGTTTTTTCTAACAAAAGCATTGGCCGCAGGCGGTGCCGGCACGGCGCAGGTGATCGATGCCGATGGGTGGGGCAAGCAGGCGACCACGGGCATTGATTCGGTGTGGTTCACCGGAGGGGCGGTGGCGGGTGACGCCGCGTGGGCGAAGGCACTTGAGTTTGCGGACGCGGGTGGCACGGTGGTGGTTACAGCGGACGCCCAACCCGCCAGCCTGCCCAAGGCCTGGCCGGTGACTGCCGGCGAGGACCTCAGCTTGCCGGCGGGCCGGATTGCCACCCGCTTGCTGGTGCCGGCGCATTCGTTGTTTGATGGGGTTTGGAGCGAGCAAACGGCGTTTCCGCCCTTGCCGCAGAAAACCCTCAGGCGCTGCGAAGCGGAGCCGGCGGGAAAAGTGTTAGCCTCGCTGGCCGGCGAGTATCCGTTGTTGGTGGAAGTTCACCGCGGCATGGGGCGCGTGCTTTGGCTCAATGCCAGTGTGGACCGCTCCTGGGGTGACCTGCCGTTGTCCCCGGTGTTTTTGCCGCTGGTCCAACAGATGGCCCGCGCCGGCGAACTAGCCATGCAAACCTCCACCGCCTGTTGGGTCGGCGAAGCCTGGCCGGATCTAACGCAATTCGCGGGTGCCGCCACATGGCCCGCAGCCGATGACGGCACTCCGGCACTGCGGGCGCTCCACAGCGGGGTGTTCGATGCGCTAACCAACTCTGGCAAAAGCCAGTGGCAATGTGCCGTGAACGTCCGTCGCGCGGAGTCTGACTTGCGCCCGCTGGATGCCGCGAAATTGCAAGCCATGCTGCCGGGGCGGGTCATGGCCGGGATGCAGGGGATCCGCGACTGGCGGGCCGATAGCCGCCGCGAAGTGCCGCTGTGGCCGTGGGTGTTAGGAGCGCTGGCGGTGGTTTTCCTGATAGAAGGGTGGGCCAGCGCCGTTGCGGCCAAACGCCGCGTCGCCGCCGCCGGCGGCTCCGCCGTGGTGACCGGCACCGCGCGCTTCGCAACGCGCTTCGGAGCACGCCTCAAGGCACGCATGAGCGGAAGGAGTTCAGGCTTATGACACCCAACGTGATTTTCTGGGTGCTTGCGGTTGGTGTGTTAGGGGGCACGTTGTGGACCTTTGCCGGGTTGCGCCACGACCCGGACCGGCGCCGTGCCGCGTGGCTGGCCGGGTTGCGTGGCGTGGCAGCGTTGGTGTTGGCATGGGTGTTGCTGCAACCGCAATTCCGCCGCCGCGAAACCATCGCCGAACGCCCGCTCGTCGGGGTGTTAGTCGATGCCTCACAAAGCATGAACGACGGCCCGGACGGCGCCACGCGCAGCAAGGTGGCCCTCGCGTGGCTGGAATCCAGCGCGTTGCGCAAAGCGCGCGCGACCTGCGACCTGCGCTATTTCGCGCTGGCCAGCGAGGTGCGCGAGACCGTGCCGGGCGAGATCGCATTCAAGGGCACCGAATCGCGCATCAACCGCGCGCTTGGCGATTGGGCCAAACGCTGGGGGCATGAAGGCGCGGCAGGGCTGGTCCTGATTTCCGACGGCTTGGACACGGATGGCGGCCCGCCGGCCAGCCTCAATCTTCCGTGTTGGGTCATGGAAGTCGAAGCCCCGGCGAGTGCCGCCGCCCCGCGCGTGACGCTCTGGCAGGTCGAACCCCCGCGCCGGCCGGTGGCAGGTGCCGAGACCAGCGTGCGTGCCGTGCTCCAAGGCTGGGGCGTGGGCGGCAAGGACATCCCGGTCGAATTGTGGAGCGAGGGCCACAAACTCGCGGAGAAACGCCTGCGCTTCAAGCAACGCGGCGAGGTGCTCGAGGCGTTGTTGCCGCTCAAGCCGGAGCACCCCGGCAGTCATGCCTATGAATTGCGCGTCGCCGATGCGGCGGCGGATGCGGCGGCGAAGTCGCAGCCGTTTGTGGTCGCCGTTAGGCAAGAGGGGCGCAGCGTGTTGTTGCTAACCAACACGCTGGGGTTTGAGGGGAAATTCCTGCGGCGCGCTCTAACAACAGACCGCAACGTGCGGCTCGACAGCTACGCCCGTTGGCAGGACGGCCGCTGGGCCAGTCTCGACACCGGCAGCGGTGGCGCGGCCAAGACCCACCTCGACTTGAGCGCGGCGGCGCTTGCCGGTCGCGCCGCGGTGATTCTGGCAGACGTGAGTCCGGATGCCCTCAACCCGTCACAGTGGCAGGCCCTCGCGGATTATGCCGGCAAGGGTGGGGGCCTGGCCGTCCTGGGCGGCCCTAATTTGTTAGCTTCGCCGTTGGCCGCGGCGGCACTCGGCCGCGTGTTGCCGGTGCCGACGCCCGCCCCGCATCGCGACGGGCGCTTTGGCGTGCGGTTGACGGATGCGGGCATGCGCCATCCGGTGTTTGGTCCGCTGTTTGAGGCGGTGAAGGATTTTCCGGCGCTGCAAGGTGCCAACTCCGCCACCGGTGTGGCCAGCAACGCCCAAGTTCTCATGGAGGCCGTCGCCGACGGCCAGGCCCGTCCGTTGGTCGTGGTCAAACAACAAGGCGCCGGACGCGTGGCGGTGGTGCTGAGCGATACCCTCTGGCGCTGGCGAGTGGCGGCTCCGGGATGGAGCGGCAAGCAATCCGCCTATGACACGTTTTGGGGCCAACTGTTGGATTGGCTGGCGCCCGACCAAGAGGGATTGCAAAGCAGCGGACGCATTGAATTGACCTCGGCGCGGCCGTTCTATCGGCAAGGCGAACAGGCGGTGGTGCAAGCCGAGTGGATCGGCAAGGGCTCCGCGCCGTTCAAAACGCTGGCGGTCAACGTCAAGGACCCGGCGGGCTCCAACCAGCCATTGGTGATGCCAGCCGCCATCTGGAACAACCCCGACGGCCGCAAAGTCAACGGCTTCCAAGCTGAAATCCAGACCGTTCTAACCGGTGTGTACGAGGTCGAGGCGCAGGCCGCGTGGGACGGTGGCGAGGCACGCGCCAACACCCGCATCGCCGTGGCCGCCTCGCCCGGCGAGCGCCGCGGTGAGGCACCGGACGCCGATTTCCTGCGCGGCATCGCAACGCAAAGCGGCGGCGCTTACATCCCGATCGGCACTGCCGACAAGTGGCTCGACCTGCTGCCCAAGCCGCGCCGTCTAACGGAGCGGGAGGTTGTCACCGATATCTGGAACCACCCGCTGGCAGCCGTTATCTTGTTAGGCTGTCTGTGCGCCGAGTGGTGGCTGCGCCGGCGCCGGGGCCTGGCGTGAGCCGGCATGTTATTTGCCCATCATCTGCATGAGCAGCGGATTCATGGTGTCGTGCCAGACCTCATAGCCTTTGCGGCTCAGGTGCACGTTGTCGCTGTAGAGGGTGGCATCGGCTTTGCCATCGGGGCCCAGGAACTTCGGCCCCATATCCAGGAACCGGACGTTCTTGCCATTGTCGAATTTGGCGGTGAGTTTGTTGACGGCCTTGATTTTGCTTTGGTCGTCGCCCTTGGTGGGAAGAATGCCCAGCAGCAGCACCTTGGACGTGGGGCATTGGTTCCCAATAAATTTAATCATGTGGTTGATGCCGTAGGCGACTTCCTCGGGCGTGTTGTCGCCGGTGTTATTGATCCCGATGAGCAGCACGATGACTTTGGGTGAGGTGCCCTTTATTTCGCCGTCGTCGCCTTGCAAGCGCATCAGCAAGTGCTGAATTTTATCGCCGCCGCAGCCGAAGTTCACCCCTTTAAGGCTGCCGTAGTACTTGCCGAACAAATCGCCCGGCCATCCCTGCGTGACGGAATCGCCGAGAAAGCACAGGTCGATGTTGCCGGCTTTTCTGCGTTCAAAATTCCGCGCATGGGTGGACCAATACCACCTGACGCCTCCGGCCGCAGGTTTGGTCGGATCTTTTGCCGGATTGGGGAAAACCATCGGCGCGTCCGCCGGGTGGGTCTTGGGCTGCTGCGCGTCTGCCACTCCAAGCGGTGCCAGACCCGTGATCACCGCGGCGAGACCCGCCAGGGTCAATATCCGATGCTTTGTTGTTAGGGAAGCGCGTCGCGGGGTGTGGTGCATGCCGGAAATGGGAACGATGCCGCACTAACATTCAAGCCTGAAATTCAAATACCGGATAAAAAGCGCTGCAGATCCGGTGCAGAAGCTGCTGGCGCATGGAGGATGTTCGGCGGTATGTCGCAGTCGGTGCCTGATTCCAGCCGGTATGCCTGCGACAGGTTGGTCATTAAAGGCTTTACTTTCCAATTGATTACAATGAACTCCGCCCGTTCAGTTTATTGTTCGGGTTGGCCGCGCGAACCTTCAACCACCATGTCAGTGCCGCCAACAAAGCTACAACCGCTACTCCGATAGTCCAGCATACGCCTGGAATACTGGATATCAGCCCGCCATTGGGACCATCCCGTAATGTGGCGGACGTATCTTTGCTTGGAAAACCCCGCTGACGGTTCGAAACGGGATCCCGTCTTTCGCCGCGATCTTTGAAATATTTCATTTTCAAAGCACGTTCAGCCCCCATACGGACTGATTTGTCCTTGGATGCCAGAAGCTTGCTGATCTCATCTTTTGAGAAGGAGTTGGGTGCATAGAACACTAACCAACATAGTGTGTCGTTCCAGTCATTTTCCTGAAGGCACCGGTCATAAGCAACACGATAGCGTTCGTGTTTTTTCTCGTCACTCAGTCCAGATTTCGAAACATAATTTACCAACTTGGAAAGAAAACGGTCGTAGGGGGCTGCCTGTTGTATAGCCACCACCGTGTCGTAATTCTTCTCGAACTCCGGGAAAAGCGTCTCTAGAACGACCTTTCCTTCAGTATCCTGAGCCGACTCTCCCCGGCAGAGTCGGTACAGCTTCTGGCCGAAAGTCCCGGCAGAAATGATTCCTTCATAATCGTATGGCGATGGCACAGCCGCCAGCATGGCGAATAAAAATATGGGTAACCTGATCATGGCGTCACGGGAGTTGAATGGCGGCTGGCATGGATTACTTTCTCTTGGCGGTCCAAAAGGCGTTTGGTATCTCGGATCTTCAACTCATAATTTACGATGTCGAACATGAGGTTCGTGGGTGCCTTTCCAGAATCCGGAGTTTCAGTCAGGTCCAGCTCCGTAAGATGGGCTCCATCTGTGAGAATATGCCCCAGTTCATGGGCCAAGCCAGAGGGATATGTCATTTTTTTAATGAAGACGTTATAGCGGTAGTTAGCGTTAAGCTGCTCGTATCTATGGTTAAGCCCGACTCCATCAATTTCGGTCCCAGGTAGTGCTTGGATTCCCATGGGCACGTAGAACACGTGTATGTCGTCCAGATTATTAGTTGTTCCATAAACATCGATGATTCGCTTGACATCTTCGGTCAGGCTGGCGGGACCTGTGCCACTTTCCTCGATGATCAACTTATTGCCAGGCAGACTAAGATCTGTCGGCAGCGGCTTGACGGTGAGGGAACCCTTGACAATTTCCACACCTGCTTGGGCATAGCGCTCGTTAGCTGCCTTGATGTCCCGATCCGCGGTGGCGGTCATATCCGGTACATTGACATTGCCATCATCAAGTATCACTATATTGATAGATACGCGTTTCTTTTTAAGCACCTCTTTTTGCAGATTTATCGTGTGTTCGACGTTGCCAATGACCAGCTTACTAACATTAATCTTGCCACCAAGTTGAACTATATGGGTACGGTCGTTTTGCACATCGTCGCCCCCGACATCGACCGGCCCGGCGTGGTCATCGTCCACCGTGTCCGATACCAGAATCATCGAAGGCGATATGAGATCTGCACCCACCGATTGCAGCACAACCTCGGTTTCATCGTCATTATATGTTAGATCTAGACATCCGCTCGTTGAAACATTTACTGTGGCAACCTCGTTGTTTTGAAGCATCACTGCGCCACCGACGATTCGAACATAAAACCTATCAATATCATCGTCGATATTTAATTCCTCTTTTGTGATCACGCCAGCATTTTTCTCCACCGTAAGAGACTTCTGCATTTTTGAAACCTTCAATTCTACTGCCGAGACCATAATTCCTGGCACCGGATTGCCGTCAGCACTGACTTTTGGCACCACTATTTCAATTGGAACCAGTGTTACAACTGTATCTTGTCCGGCGGTCATAGGGGCCTTGAGGTCGATCCATTCTGTGGAAAATCGGCCCTTCGGCAGTCCGATGACCAATGGTTCGACTGCTAGAACCTCGCCGATGCCTGACGTATAGTAATCACGCTTGGAGGTGATTTTTAAATATTGCTCGTTCAAAGAGGGGTGATTCGCTCGCTTTGCAATAACACGAAACCTCTCCTGTTGTATGAACCCTTCGTAGAATGATACACCAGGACTCCACTCTGGAGTTACTAGAAACCCGGATGCGCCTCCGCTAAAATAGCCTGCCAATCCGCTAACCCATGTGGCCATACTTGGAACGTAGGACTCACCCCATTGCACTGCGTCAATGTGTGTAACCAAGTAAGATGGTGCAAAGTCGGCAAGTGAATTCAGGTCGGTCCTGTCCCCATAACTCGTCGGATTGCTTTGCCAATACGAACCTACTGCATATTCGGTAGGATTGTTAGACGTAACCGGCATGTAGTAAGCCCATTCAAGTTTATTGCGTCTTATTTGCTGCTCCATGAGAAAATCTGATTGCGATGGCATCGCAGCGGGGATGCCAGTGAGGATGGCCGCGAGCTCAATTGCGGGCATTCCGTCACCAGTATAGTCATGAGTTGCATCAAGGTCACCCACAACAAGACCGGCGTAATAGGCACCCCACGGCCCAGGGTCTGGTTGGTAAGCCAGAAGTTGCAGGGCCATGTGCTTTTCCAAATCATCGGGGATGCCGTCATTATCCGCGTCAATGGCTGAGAGCGGGTTGGTC
>JBILFE010000050.1:0-10715 GCA_044351705.1 Luteolibacter sp.
ATCATCGGCTTGGCTCCGGGGGAGGTGTTTGTGCATCGGAATGTGGCCAACATTGTGGCCGAAACCGATTTCAATGTGCTGGCCGTGTTGCAATACGCCGTGGATGTGTTGCAGGTCCGCCACATCATCATCTGCGGCCATTATGGCTGCGGCGGCGTCCAAGCCGCCCTCGAAAACTTCCGCCACGGCCTCATCGACAACTGGCTCTCCGGCATCCGCGCCCTCAGCCGCTCGCACCGCGAGGAACTTGCCCTCCTGCCGCCGGCTGCCGCTGCGGACCGGCTTTGCGAGCTCAATGTGCTGGCGCAAGCCAACCACGCCGCACACACCACCATCCTGGAGGATGCCTGGGAACGGGGGCAGGAACTCGCCATCCATAGCTGGATCTACCGGCTGGACACCGGACTCATCAACCCTCTATCCGATCCGATCCGGCAACCCATCGACGCGCCCGGCGTCCCATGCCACATCCAACAAAAAAGATGACTCTTATGCGCAGTGGTGAGAACCACTCCTTACACGGATTTTTGAGTGGCTTTGGCCCGCTTGGCGAGGTGCCGGATCATGCCGCCGAAGATCAGCCCGTGCAGCGGATACAACAGATACCAATAGGCCAGGCCGCTGAGCCCTTTCGGCGCGAAAAAAGCAGTCTGGGTCAGCAAGGCGGACGCGCCGCCCTCCTGCGCGTTGACTTCAAATTGCAGCCACGCTTTGCCGGGCACCTTCATCTCCGCCCGCAGCCGCAATAAGTGCCCCGGTTCCACGGCTTCAACACGCCAGAAGTCCAAGGCCTCACCCACCCGGATGTCATCGGCATCGCGGCGGCCTCGCCGCAAGCCCACACCGCCGCATAGCCGGTCAATGGCACCGCGGATCCGCCAGGCCCAATTCATGTATAACCAGCCACGCTCCCCGCCGAGGCCGGTAAATGCGCGGAAGACCGAATCCACAGGCGCATCGACGCGCAATTGCCGGCGTTCGATGATCATGCCCTCGTGCAATGTTAGAGTGGCGGGCCGGTCATCGCGTTGGCTGGTGGAGAGAGAGTCACTCCACGCGGTCTCGACCGCATGGGCGTCGAGTTTTGCCAACGCGTGTCTCACTGCCGTGCGATAGTCCAGCGGTCGGATGGTGGGAAAAATCCGCGATGCAAGGTCATCACGGACAATGATCTCATTGCGCAAGCCGGCTATGAGTGGTCGTGCGATGGCGGCCGGAATCGGTGTTACAAAGTGGACCCAGTATGACGACAGCTTGGGCGTCAGGACGGGTACCGGCACGAGCCAGCGCCGGAGGCCGCGGACTTCGGCGTAAAAGGTGAGCATTTCGCCATAAGTGATGACGTCGGCACCCCCGATTTCGATGATCTGGCCGGAGCTGTCAGGAACCCGCAAGGCCGCCACCAGATAGTCCAACACGTTGCGCACGGCAATCGGCTGAATGCGCGTGTAAACCCAACGCGGACAAATCATCACCGGCACCCTCTCGGTTAGATAGCGGATCATTTCAAACGACAGGCTTCCCGAGCCCACAATCACTCCGGCACGAAACTCAGTGACTGATAGACCGCTTTCCCGCAACGCATCGCCGGTTTGTTGCCGTGAGCGCAGATGCGCGGAGAGTTCCGTCGCCGGATCCCCCAGGCCACCGAGATAGATGATGCGTCCGACGCCCGCGCCCATCGCCGCCAAGCTGAAATTGCGGGCGGCCTGCGTGTCACGAGCGGAGAAATCGGTTCCCGCCCCGAGGCTGTGAACCAGGTAGTAGGCGGCGGCCGCACCGTGCATCGCCGCAGGGAGCGAGTCCGGCAGCAACACATCCCCTTCGATCAATTCAACCTCACTATGCCACGCCCGGCCTTGCAATCGCGAGGCGTCGCGCACCAGGCATCGCACGCGGTAGCCCGCGTCCAACAAGCGCGGCACGAGCCGACCGCCAATGTATCCGGTGGCACCGGTGACGACAATGAGAGGGGCGTTGGGTTGAGCCATGGTGGTGAAATTCAGGTGCGGGGTGGAACCCGGCGTCACGCCTGCAAGCGGCTTGCTCAGCCCTGGCTCTTGTCGATGCGGACCAGGACTTCATTGCGGCGCATGAACACGGGCGTCCATGGTGGATCATAGTAGGCGAAGAGTGGATCACCCTTGGAGGTCAGCTTTTGCGCTGTGAGCCAGACCTTGAGTTGCGCGATGGCGGCCTGTTCATTCGCCGTCGTGCGACTGCCACTGAAGCGCAGCACGGCAAAACGGGCGGCCTCGATTGTGCCCAGGGTCACGGTGTCCCCAACCGGCTTCGGCACGCCCTTGTCGACGGCCATTTTCGGCATGATGAAGCTCATCGTTCGCCGGTCCTTGGCGGCGTCTATCAACACCGGCGAGGTCATCGCGATCTTTTCCGCGCTGCCATTGCCGCCGGTGATGAAACGGAATAATTTCATGAAGCTGCCATTCATGCCATCGCCGCCCATCGACGTGGTGGCCACGGTGAGCACCGGATAGTCGCGGATTTCAAACTTCGCGGCGGCCAGAATGACTTTGTACTCCGGCGTTTCAGTCGCCGCTCGGGAATTGCTGACAAGCAGGAAGGTGCCAAGAGCCACCGGCAAGGCGACAACCAGGAAGATGGACATTCGGGGGCGTTTCATGGGGTGAATATGCGCGGGGCTGGTTACACCGATACACTCGTAGTAACCAATCTAGCGAGATTCACGGAAACGCAAGGTGGAATGTCAGGTCATTTTTGCCATCGTGGCTGCCACGCCCTGCGACAGGGGCCGTGTGGCGGCGTGCCGCCCAATACTGTCCGGTTAGTACGTGGTTAGGCGCGTTCGTAAGATCGCGGGTTCTTGGTGGGCGCGCTGGCGACAGCGCGTTGGGGGCGATGCCCGGCGGTTCATGGACGCCCCATCGGCCAAGACGCATTCTCACGAATGCGCCTATGCTGACTACTCCGCTGCGCGCGCTTCAAGTTTCTGTATCCGTCCGTTGAGTTGTTGGACTTGCTTGTTGAGTTTGCGCATTTCACCCAGCAGCGCGGCGCTCGCATCGGGTGCCCGGTCCGTTTCCGGTTGGGGATTGAGCGGCTTGTTGTCGCGGCTTGGGGTCTCGCGTGGCTTCACTTTTTTGGTGGGTGCGGGTGCTGGCACCGTCGACTCCGCCAGTTTCGCCTCCATGCGCTTGATTTCTTCGCGGGCCTTGGTGGCGTGCGCGGCAAACCCCGCTGCTGCCAAATGCTCGGCCGCCTGGCGCAAATGCCGGATTTTGGCCACCTGCGATTGATCCGCTGGCACCGGCGGCTTGGCTTTGCCCGGCGTCGCGTCGGGCCGAACCTTCGGACACTGCGGTTTCGCCGCATTGGGCTGTGCCTTGGGATTTCCCTGATCCGCCATCTTGGGCTGTGCCATCCGACATCCACAACCACACCGGTGTGACTGGAGCATCGGACGTTGCTGGCAGCCTTGCATGTTAGGACAGGCCATTGGCGGTTGCTGTCCCGCCATGCCGGGTTGGGTCAACGGGCACTTTTGACAAGCCGGCATTTTGGGCTGGTGTGACTGGAGCATCGGGCGTTGCTGGCAGCCTTGCATGTTAGGCCAGGCCATTGGCGGTTGCTGACCCGCCATGTTGGTTTGGGGCAACGGGCACGTTTGACAAGCCGGCATTTGGGACTGGTCCATCCGGGGGCCCCAGCCACCGGGCCGGTGCGACTGGAGCATCGGCCGTTGCTGGCCGCCTTGCATGTTAGGCCAGGCCATTGGCGGTTGCTGTCCCGCCATGCTGGGTTGGGGCATCGGACCTTGCTGGCCGGTCGGCATGCGCCGCACCCTCTGCGGCTCTTGCGGTGGAATTGAATTGGGCTGGGCCGCCGGGCCTTGGTCGCCGCCGGGCCTGTGAGGCCGCATCCGCTGCGGTGGTTTTGGTGCCGTTGGACTGGGTTGGGCCGCCGGGCGCTCTGTAACGGTTGGCACGCTGGGCGATTCACCACTTGGAGGCGCCTGCGTTTTCATGGCATTATGAATGGATTCTGCCATTTGTGGATTCTCTTTGGCGATCGCGCGGAGGCGTTGGATGAGAGGACGCGCCTCTGCATGCTTGCCCGCGCGGTGGAGTTCTTGCAGTTCACGCACCATTGCGTGGATTTGATCGGGATTCGGGGCCGGGCGATGGCTTTCACTCGGGGCGGAGTCCGGTCCCGGGCTCTGCGCCAGTGTGGTCATTGGCAACAGCAGCATTCCGACGGCTAGCACCGGAAACAACGGCAAATAGGAAATGGGTGGCTTCATGGCTTGAGGGGGTAAATTGATAATCGCAGTGTTCAAACCCTCCAAATCTCCAAAAGTTGCCGCCTCCTTCGAATTCGCGGAAAAAAGATTCCCGCAACATCCTTTTTATTATTTGTCTGTGGATTTATTAACATGAATGATAACAATCAGGTTCAGATCGATACCACCACCGGCGGTGCTTTGTTCCTGCGCTTGCGGCATCCGTGACCAGGGCAACCTAACCGCTCGTCTTTTCGCATCGGCACCAGCACCTGACATATCCAAACCCACCCACCCGCCCGGCAAACCAGGATTATGGGGCGGATCGGACCGGCGGTTCCGGCTTGCCCTGGGCCGGGATGGCGTTAAGGTGTGTGCCCAGACCATGCACGGCAAACCGGTTTTCATCTACGATACGACTCTGCGCGACGGCACGCAGGGTGAGGGATTTCAGTTGTCAGGTTTGGATAAATTGCGGATCGCCAAGCGCCTGGATGAGTTTGGCATCGACTACATTGAAGGCGGATGGCCGGGCTCAAACCCGAAGGACATTGAGTTTTTCCGCGAGGCAAAGAACCTAGACCTGAAGCATGCCAAACTCGCGGCCTTTGGCTCGACGCGGCGTGCGGACAGCCGGGTTGAGGACGATCCGCAAGTGCGACTGCTGATGGAAGCGGAGACGCCGGTGGTGACGATTTTTGGAAAAAGTTGGGAGCTGCAAGTCACGGAGGTATTGCGCACCAGCGTCGCTGAAAACCGGGCGATGATCCGCGACACGGTGGCGCACTTGGTCAAACATGGCCGCGACGTGATGTATGATGCCGAGCACTTTTTCGATGGTTACAAGGACTCGCCCGAGCATGCACTGGGCACCTTGGCGGCGGCGGCCGAGGGCGGTGCCAGTTGCCTCATTCTGTGCGATACCAATGGCGGGTCGCTGCCGTCGGAGATCTTGCAAACGTGCCTGGCAGTGAAGAACCATTTGCCTGGCGTGGCCATTGGCATTCACACCCACAACGATTGCGAGTTGGCAGTGGCCAATGCCATCGCCGCGATCCGTGCCGGGGCCACCCAGGTCCAAGGCACCATCAATGGCTATGGCGAACGCACCGGCAACTGCAATCTGACCTCGGTCATTCCACTGCTGCAACTCAAGATGGGCCTCACCGTGGTGCCGTGCCTGGAACAACTGCGCGAGCTGTCGTACTTCGTCGATGATGTATCTAACAACCCGCATTTTTCGCGGGCGGCCTTTGTCGGCAGCACGGCGTTTGCCCACAAGGGCGGCATGCACGTGAATGCCGTGCAGAAGCTCGCCCGCAGCTACGAGCACATCCCGCCCGCCAGTGTCGGCAATGCCCAGAACATATTGGTTTCCGAGCTCAGCGGACAGGCCAACATTCTCATCAAGGCGGCGGAGCTCGGCATGCCGCTGGAAAAAGGCTCGGCGGAGGCGGCGGAGGTGTTGCGTCAAGTCAAGCAACAGGAAAACGACGGTTATTCGTTTGAGGCCGCCGGCGGCACGCTTGAATTGTTAGTCAGGCGGGCGCTGGGGGCCTATGTAAAACCCTTCACGGTGCATGAGTATCACACCAGCTTCCGCCAGTACCGCGACGGCCACACGCCGGTTTGCGAGGCGACGGTGAAGCTCTCCGTGGATGGCGAGGAAACCCTGACCATAGCCGCGGGCCGCGGGGTGGTCAATTCGCTGGATTTGGCGCTGCGCAAGGCGCTGCGGCCGTTCTATCCGGAGATCGACGGGGTATCGCTGGTGGATTACAAGGTGCGCATCATCGATGGTCACGACGCCACTGCGGCCAAAACCCGGGTGCTCATCATGACCACGGATGGGACCGAGGATTGGGGCACGGTAGGCGTATCGGAAAACATCATCGAGGCCAGTTGGCTGGCACTGGTGGATGGCATCGATTTGTTCCTGCAAAAACAGAAAACCCCCGGCGCGGGCCGGGGGTTTTAAGGAAGCCGAATGATTCGGAGGGGCGCTTAGAACGAGGCGCGCAGGCCGACGTTGAGGCCGCTGAAGTCGGCGCCATCGCTGTTGGTTGACAACTCGCCCAAGTAACCGATATCACCGTACCAGGAGCCGCCGAATCCAATGATCAGACCGGCACGCAGGATGATGGAATCTTCGCTGAGGGCATACGGTGAACTCACATTGAAGGAAGCATCCTGGAAGGTGGCCGAGTACCCATTGCTGTCACCTTCAAACTCATGAGCCCATTGCGCGCTGAGGTAGGGGCGGACCGGGAAGTCGAAGTTGAACTCGGCACGCACACCCAACAGGGAGCGCAGGCTTTCCAGCTTGTCGGCGCTGTAGTTCATGCTGGGCAGATTGGATCCGGGGTCCATGCTGCCGTCGATATCGGCTTTGGAGTATTCCACGCCATAGGTGGGGCCCCACGTGCAGAACCCTTGATCCATCATATACGCACCGGAGATCAAGGCTTGGAAGCCATCGCCATCGGGCTTGAAGTCGATCGAGTTGTTGGTGTAGGGGTTCCTGTCGGTTTTGCCTTCGATATTCGAACCACCGACATAGGCATTCCACTGCCAACCGGCCGCCTCGCCCGAGCCGAGATACAGGCCATAGGACAACGAATCGACTTTCGAATCCGAGCTGATGTCGGCATTGGCCTGGGAAATGAGCACGCCGATACGAACGGCGTCAATGGCCGTTCCGATCCCCGCCGTATAGCGGAATGAATCCCCGCTGACCGAGTTGTCGTTGTAGTTGAAGTTGCCCCACACATGGGAGTCGGTGGGGAACAGTCGATCGCCCAGGTTTTGTTGTTCCACAATGCGGTGGATTTCACGCGATCCAACCACAGCCGCCGCTTGGGTCGCTTGCATGGCGGGTGGCTCATAAGCGTTCATCACATCGGCCACAGTGGTGCCTGCGCTGTAATCGAGGTAGCCGAGGAAATCAGCCAGGACCGGGTTGTTGAGTGCATCAGCCACGCGGGTGTTCAAGTAGGCGCCGAATTGTTTGCCGAAGGCCGTGAGGTTTTTGACAAGTTCATAGTGATGCACCACGGTCACGTTGGTGTCGTTGGGATCGGCACCATTGACCACGCTCAAAGTCATGGTGGAACTGGTGAATGCCCCGTCGCCGGCGTAGGCAATTAGTCCGGTGTCGTAGCTTCCGGGTTCAAGGTATAACTCGACGGCACCGAATTGACCGACACGGTCGTTGATCGCACTGGTCATGTTCAGCACGGTGGTGCCGGTGCCGGCGACGCCGGTGAGGCCGGAATCTTGCAGCGGAGCATTGCGTGTGGTGGGGGAAATACGAATGACGGATGCCGGATGGATCTGGGTTGCGCCCGTCACGTTTACCAAATCGCTGGTCTGGGCACCAGGGCCCGAATTGACGTGCACCTGCAGATATCTTGCGCCGGCCGTGACCAGATCCGGGGCCAGACTGGCAATGGTGAGAGTTCCAACGCCCAAGGGACTTGTGCCGGCAGAGAGGGTGCTCCCCGCTTGCTGCACGACGTTGGCATTCCAGTTGTTCAATGTGCCACTGAACAATTTTGCGGTATTGAAGACATTGACTGTGGTGGGGGCTGCCGAACCCGAGACCCCATTGAGGGTGCCGTTGAGTTGAAGGGAACCCGTAATAACATTGACCACGTCGGAAGTGGTGTTGCCAGTGATGCTAGCCAGTCCCGCGCCATTTCTGTTGATGGTTTCAAATTCGATCACATTGCCGGTAATGGTGGCAGCACCGCCGGTGAAATTCAGAGTGTCGTTACCGCCGCCGCCTTTGGCAGCATTGGCACCCGTGGCGGTCACAATGAGCGTGCCGCCATTCATGTTGAGGGTGTCATTCGTGGTCGTGCCGAGAAACTCCACGCCTCCCGAGATATATCCGGTGTTATTGATGGTGTTGGGAGTAAATGACAGGCTGGTGAAGGTGATGCCTTTGCCTGCGCTACCACCCAGGATGATTCCGGTGCTGCTGTTGGTGACGGTGCCATTCAAGATCTGGATGCCGTCGCTGGCCGTTGCGCGAATGGTTCCGTCGTTGACGATGGTGGCGCTTGAGGTGGCTTGCACGCCATCTGCCAGACCGCTAATGGTGGCTCCGAGATAATTGTTAATGTCGGCACCGGCGGCGGCGGCGAGTATGCCATTGGAGGCAGTAGCGGCGAGCACGCCTGTGCCTGTGATCGAGCCGTAATTGTGAACTGTGAGTGTTCCGGCGGCGGCATTGATGCCGTGATTGGTGGTACCAGTGGTGGCACCGCCGATGATGCTGCCCGTGGCGTAATTGGTGACAGTGGTGGGGACCGCAGTCTGAATGCCAAAATTGGAGGCCTGGATCTGGCCGTAATTGTCGACGCTTGTTAGCCCGCCGGCGGTGATTAGAATCCCCGCTTTGGTGGAGCTGATCCTGCCGTCCACATAGTTGGTAATGTCGGTGGCGGCACTGACTGCGACACCCGCGGTCGCACTGGCGGTGGAACCATCCAATAATCCGTGGTTTTGCAGGGTGTAACCAGTCACTGAGATGTTCAGCGCGGAGGTTCCGGCCGGTGTCGGTAACAGACTGGTTGTTAGCGTGGCGCCGGATTCAAACTTAAGCAGCCCGCCGCCGGCCGAATTCGCTAGAATCGAGTTTTGACCGTTGTTAGCGACGTTATTACTGACGGTGTCCTGGGTGTAATTGCCCGCAGGGATGGTGATGATAGTGGCCTGCGAGGTGGTCACAGTTGCCATGAGTGCCAGAACCCGGAGGGCAATAGGATTGGTATTTTTTAATTTCATAATGACTGTTTGGTGAAGTGTTGGTGAAACTTGAAAAGCCACGCAATGCCTGCACTCACCGAGCCATGCCTAACCGGTTCCAGCACGGAATGGCGGACAAAAGCTGGATGCATGGGACAATTTGGGTGGCGTGAGCATGTCCATCCGCCCCAGTGTGTCAAGAATTTGTTTTCCGGTTTTTTCGGGGTGATCCATCTTGCTTCATGAGCGATGGATGGAATAAGCAGTGGGGGCGATGACACGTTTATGGCGCATGGTATTGGAAGAGCCGTACCGGGTGTTTTTTCCGCTGGGGATGCTGGCGGGATTGGCAGGCGTGATGTTATGGCCGCTGTATTACGCACAATGGCTCGGCTATAATCCCATCGACGCCCATCCGCGGCTGATGATCGAGGGATTTGTAGGCGCGTTTGTGCTGGGGTTTTTAGGCACGGCCTATCCGCGTTTGACGGGTAATCGCGGCTGGTTCGGGGCGGAATTGTTAGTCCTGCTCGGGTTATGGGCGGGAGTGGTGGGCAATGCGGCGCTGGGCCGGGTGGCGGCGGCGGACGGATGTTTCGCCATTCTGTTAGTCACCTTGTTTTGCGGGTTGGTGGGGCGCTGGGCGCGGGGCAACCGGGACACGCCGCCGCCGGGGTTTGTGCTGGCGCTGGGCGGTTTGTTAGGAGCTGCCATCGCGGCCGGATGCCTGGCCTGGGGGCACGGGCTGGGCCTGGTGGGCCAAGGCTGGGCGAAGCTATGGCTGTTTCAGGGGTTTGCGCTGTTCCCCTTGATGGGGGTCGGACCGTACTTGCTGCCGCGATTTTTCGGGCTGCCCAGCAGCCACTCCTTTGATGATTCGCCGAGTCCGCCGGCCGGATGGTGGTCACGGGTTGTGGCTGGAGTGTTTTGGGGGCTGCATATTGTCGCGAGTTTTGCACTCGAAGTTTATGGCTATCCGATGATCGGCCACCTGTTGCGGGCCACTGTGATCGGGGTGTGGTTTGCCATGGAGACGCCGGTTTGGCGGCGCGCGAAAATCGCGTCCACAGCCGGCAATGTGGTGCGCTTGGCCATCCTCGGCATGGTGAGCGGCTGTGCCGTGGCGGCGTTCTGGCCTGCGGCAAGGACCGGCTCGCTGCATTTGTTTTTTGCATCGGGGCTCGGGTTGGTCACGCTGGCGGTGAGCACACGGGTGGTCCTCGGCCATGCCGGCCGGCACGATTTGCTGGTGGGGCGGATGCGGTGGCTGCGCTGGACGGCGGGCTTGATCGTGCTGGCGGCGGTCACCCGCATGAGCGCGGATTTTTTACCGAAGGTGCGGACGTCCCATCACATTTACGCGGCGTGGGCCTGGGCGCTAGGCGAGCTGGTTTGGTTGGCGGCGCTATCAAGATATGGGTTGCGACGGGAGGGCGATACACAACCGCGTTCCAAGTGTCCGCGGCGACGCTGAGGCGGCGCTACTTGGATTTGCGGCGGGTGACGGGTATGGGTTTCCGTGCAAAAACGGCGAGGGTGGTTCCATCGAGAAAGGCGCGGGCATTTTCCTTGAGTTTTACAAACCCCTCGTGCAGTGGACAGGGATCGCCGTTGCCACACCAATCCAAACTGTAGGGACACAGGCTTTCCTCCTGCGAGCGGCCAAATAATGCGACAATCTCCGCCAGGGTGATCTCACCCG
>JBILFE010000631.1:0-2912 GCA_044351705.1 Luteolibacter sp.
CTCGGGGACACGGAAAAAGAAGCGCTGCGCCGCCTGATGTGGCGCTTGACCCGCTTCGCCGGGGTGGAAATCCACACCTACGCGGTGATGGACAACCATACAAAATCGGTTGCCTGAAATAATTGCAATCTATTGGTCTGCAATCCATTGCGCTTATTTCTGAATGTTAGGATTTTGAATTTGTGCCCAGGGTGTGCCCGGTTCTGCGGAGAAACCCTGAAAACCTTGCGGTTTGGGCATTCGGGCGGCACCGGGCAGCCGCATGGACGATTTATGCACCGCAGTTAAGTGGGGTTCGTTTGCCCGGACGAGCGTCTAAATAGCTGATCGAAGATGGCGATGACCTCGGCAGTGAGTGGCTCACTCTTCTTGGTCGTCGGACGCCATGCCTCAGCCTTCTCCTTGGTCGAGAACGTGTTGCGTCTGGGGTGGCCATGGTACATACGGCAGGCACGCCAGTAGGTAATCGTCATCACGGCAGGTGCCGCGCAACGACCCGGTGAAACCCGGCTCCAGCTTCTCCACAAGAACGCGGCCATCATTCGCGGCATTGTCGATGACATCGTCGTCCAGGGAAGTACAGGCGTGATACTCGTAGTGAGCAATCCCGTTGACATTCTGACCCATGTTGCCGCCAGGCGTGCGGGATACGAAAGAGGCCGGGTGATCGGATCGGGCACAGTTCTCGACAGCGTCCGTTTCAGACATCTTCTCAGCAGGAAGTGTGGCGTCGATATCCACAACGTGCATGCGTATATCCTCGGCGAACACGGTGACAGCGAGTTCGCAGCCTGGTCCATGACCCATATCGCGGGCATGCAGATTGACAATTACTGCCTAGCTTGTGGCCAATGCGCCGATTGGCTGGCGGAGCGCCGTCAGATCGAGCAGCAGGTGCGGGATTCGGCATACCACATCATTGAGTACAAAGGAGCCACCAACTTTGCCATTGGCCTAGCACTTGTCCGAATCACCGGGGCCATTCTGCGTGCTGAACGCAGCGTACTAACAGTCTCCACCATGCTAAACGGCGAGTTCGACCTTGCCGACGTCTGTCTCAGCGTCCCGGCCATCGTCTCGGAGAATGGTGTGGCTAAAATCATCGAAAGCCACCTTCCGGAACATGAACTTGCAGCGCTTGCCAGGTCCGCTTCCATTCTGAGAAAAACCATGGAAGATCTTGGCGTCGATGCCAGATGATGGATGATTGCAGGGTTGCCCCAACCGCATGTTATCCATAACCGGTAGTTCATCCGATCTTTCGGAACAGCATTGACGCCATTACTGATTTCCCCCAGCCCGCCCGGCGACAAACCCGGCGGGCTTTTTCGTGCCCATTCCACGGGCATGACCCTTTCCCAACCAAGCTATTCAATAAACACCCAACACTACTGCCTCACCCATCACCCAATATTTCCACCACTCCCAACATTTAAACCGCTCCCACCCGATTCCACCACTTCCACTCACAATCACACTAACCCCAACACATCAATCCACACACCGCAGAGAGGGCGGCCTGTTCCAACGGGCCGCCCTTCCTGCATCCACTCTCTGACTGCCAACCCTTAACCTCTAACCAATAACCTATAACAAACAACCACACCCCCCATGTCCCACTTCACCACCATCCAGACCCAGATCAAGGACCTCGATGCACTGCATGACGCCTGCACCGAACTCGGCCTCAAGATTGTTCCTGACGCCAACTGCCGGGGCTATGCTGGCGTTGTCCGCAAGGCCGCTCATGTCATCAAGCTCAAAGGCCCCTACGACATCGCCGTCGAACCCGCACCGGCCAAAGATGGCACCTATGGCCTGACCACCGACTGGTGGGACGGTCACGTTGCCAAGGAGGTCGGCATTGGCTACGGCCGCCTGCTCCAATCCTACGGCGTCAACAAGACCATCCGCGAGGCCCGCTTGCGCGGACTCCGCACTACCCGGCGTGTCGAAGCCGATGGCTCGATCCTGCTGACATTGGAAGGAGGTGCGCTATGAACCGCCGCATCCAAGTTAGGGTTTCCCCATTTGGGGAAATCACCGTCGAGGCCGAGGGCTTCCAAGGCAAGGGCTGCGAGGCCGCCACCAAGGCCATTGAGGACGCGCTGGGCAAACCCCGTGCGCGCACCCGCAAGCCTGACTTCTGGCGGCAGAACAACCAACAGCAGAACCGTCAACAACTCGGCGGAGGCGAATGATGAAAACCACCCTCCGCTTCAACCCCGGCGGCCACATCGACTGCATGTACACCGAAGCGATAGATCTCCATGCGCTCGGAAGGCTTCAGGTCTTCCGGGCCACGGACATCCGCTTCTGTGAGAAAAGCCAACAATGGAAAGTCCGCTGCGCCTCCACCGGCAAGCTCCTTCTATCCGATCCATCCCGCGAGGCATGCCTTGCGTGGGAACGCCAAAACCTCGGTCCTCCCAACCCGGAGGCGCGGAGGCCCGCCAACACCTATCCGAACATCAAGGATAACCCGAAACCACCAACCTGAAATCAACCAACAACCAACATTGCCCATCAAACCATCAACCAACCAATAACCAAAAATATGCAAAATCAACTCACCACCTACTTGCGTGCCGGATACCCCGGACTCGCCGTCATCAGCTCCGAGGAAGCGCGCGCCGAAGCCGAAATCGCCGCGGCCTGCACCTCCCTCAAGCGCCGTCTTCACGCCTGGTCCTCCACCGAGGGCTTGGTTGACACCCAGGAAGGCCGCGTCACCCAATGCCCGGATCCGCTTGAAGTCTTGCAACTTCTCGACGGGATCTTCGCCACCGACTCCCCGCGCCATGTCGTGTTGTTGCGCGACCTCCAACTCCACCTCGACCAAACCGATCCGATGCTGGTGCGCCGCATCAAGGACATCCTGCGCATTGCCAAGGCCAACGGCCATGCACTCA
>JBILFE010000630.1:0-2912 GCA_044351705.1 Luteolibacter sp.
CGCCGCTGGGCTCGACGACCGTGACGGTCGAAGTTTACAACGGAACCACCCTGGTCGCCACCAAGACCGGTCAAAGCGGAGTACTCGGCGTACTCAATGGCTGCGTCGATGACGATCATCACGGCAACCCACGGCCGACCAAACCCTTCGGACCTTTCGGCGGTGCCCTGACCATGTTTGGCCCGGTGGAGATGATACTTCATGGCGAGACGGCGCCGGTGATGGGTGACCGCTTCGTGATCCTGCCGGAAGGGGCGGCAACCGTCAGCGCGCTGACCCGCGTGACCGTACAGACCAGCGGAGTTCCGCAACTCGCGATCACGAGTGAAGCGACCCAACCCACCGTCGGCACCTACCACAACAGAGCGCTGGAATACCTCCGCGCGCAAGGTTTGTGGATGGACGGCGTCACGCGCTTTACCAGCGCCAATGTGACCCAGGTCACCGCCGCGATCGGCACCTATTTGCAAGCGGTGGGATTTGCGCCCACGGAAACGGATGCGGTAACAACCGCAGTGCTGCAGGATCTCACGAATGCCAACTTGTTATATACCGACGCTGGCACGGGTACGGTGTACTTCGGCGCGCCTGTGGTGTCGGATCAATTCGTCCCCTATCTCATGGCGCATTTGCAAACAAGCGGCCTCGTCTCGGCGGAATTTGTGGCCAGGATGAACGTCGTCAACGACATGGTCGTGAACCGCGCCGAGCCATCGGCGGTGCTGGCCTATGTCACCGACTCATTTATCGGATCGTTCACCATCCCGGCGGACAATCTGGCGGCTGAAGTGTTCGTCGATACCTACAAACATTCATTCAGTTATTGGGAGGATCCGAACCATTGGAGCGGCACGGGTGGGGGCTCGACAAGCCTCAAGCCCGGCGACGGGGTCATCCTGGCCGACGGCGCAGGGGCGCTCTATGGGCTGTTGTTGGGACCGATCGGTTCCATCGTCTATGGCACGGCGTTCTCCATCATCGCCAACCATGCGGAAATGGTCGCGCCGTCAGGCACCACGGTCCATCACGGTCTGGTCCACACCGCAATCGGAACAGCGACTCTTGATGTCAAATCCGACCGTCTGGTCGTCTCCAACATTGGCAGCAGCGGCCAGGATGGCGTGTCCGTTGATTTGGGCCAGGCCGCAGCCTGGGACGCGCACTGGCAGCCGCTGGATCCAACGGGCGAACTGCCGGTGTCGGCCTCTGTGCAAAGTGAGATCTTTGGCGCGGCCGGGACCACAAGCAATGGTCTGTTAGGTTCATGGAAAATGACCAAGGCCGATGCCGGGCGCTATGAGGTGACTGCGAATTTTTCGCCGTTGGGGGCAAGCAGCGTGACCTTGGAAGTGTATAATGGCACGACGCTGATGGCCAGGCTAACAGGTCAGAGCCAGGACGGAGTACTCGCCAACGTCAATGGCTGCGTCGATGACGATCATTGGGGCAATCCAACACCGAGTGGGCCTTATGGGCTGCCCGGTCGGTGGGGTGGCGCGTTGACCTTTTTGGATACACGCACCTTTGATTTCGGCAGCGGGATAACGGCACAAGGAGATCGCCTGGTGATTCTGCCGGAAGGCGGGTCTACTGTGAGTTCGTTGTCGCAAAACCGGTTGTTAATAAGCGGCGTCCTGCATATCACCGTGGATGAGAAACGTCTCTCGGTGCTACACGCCGGATTTCTCCACGGGTCGCTGGGTCAGGCGGGCTTGAACGTCGCGGACGGCAAACTAACCGTCAGCAACATCGGCAGCAGCGGGATGGACGGCGTCGAGATTCACCTCGGGTCGACCGCCAGCCATGCGCACAATCTTTACTATCAGATTCCCGAGGGCGACGGCACGCTCAGCTTCACCGGTCTGGGCATGGTAGGCACCCAGCCGGACCAGCCCGTCTGCACGGCAACCCGGGAGTTTGTCGGCACCACTGAGAGATTGGGATTTGATTATTCCGCCATCGGTGCCGCCACATACACGTTGCGCATCTATAATGGCAAACAACTCGTTCATGAAAGTCCCAATCACTCTGGCGCAAGTGTCGAGAGAACCAACGGCCGATTTCCCTATCGGAATCTTCCGCTCGATGATGTGCACATGGGATGGTATGAAGATGAACCGAATTACACCTACCACGAAGGATATACCACGCAAACGTCGCAAGAGGTAGCATCCCATCATGTCATCGGCGGACCCTCCGTCATGGGTGATCTGGTAGTCGCGATCGCGGAGAATCCAACCTTGACCACCGGCCCGGTGTCGCGCGTGAAGATCCAGGCGAGCGGTCAGATTACCAGTCTGCAGATCGGTGCCGAGTCACTCAGTTCCAGCCACAGCGCGGCCAGCGGGCTTGGTCAGGCAAGCCTCGTGCCGGATGGCACCAACCTAACAGTCAGCAACCTTGGCAGCAGCGGCCAGGACGGGGTATCGCTGGCGCTGGACAACGTCACTGGCTGGGCGGGCCACTGGCAAGCATTGGATCCGACCGGTGCCCTGCCGGTGGGTGCCTATCTACAAAGCGAGGTTCTCGGATCCGCTGGCGCGGCAGGTAGCGGGCCGCTGGGCTCGTGGCGCATGACCAAGACGGGCACCGGCAACTATGCCGTCACCGCGGATTTCGCGCCGCTGGGCGCGAGCACCGTGACCGTGCTGGTCTATCAAGGAGCGGATCTAGTGACCACCCTGACGGGCCAGAGCGGAACGCTTGCCACCGTCAATGGCTGCGTCGATGACGATCACTGGGGGAATCCGACGCCCACCGGACCTAACGGAATTCCCGGCCGCTGGGGTGGAGCGTTGACCTTCAGGGATCCCCGCACCTTTACCTTCGCCGGCAACTCCGTGCAAGGCGACCGCTTGGTGATCCTGCCGGAGGGCGGGTCTGCGGTGAGCTCGCTGACAGAATCCCGTCTG
>JBILFE010000632.1:0-2911 GCA_044351705.1 Luteolibacter sp.
CCGGAGTTGATCGGAAGGGAGCGTTTGAAGGGTCGGTGATGGGGTGGTGGCGGGCATGATGGCGGATGGGATCGGGATTGCTCAGCGCGTTGAAGGGTGGGGGAGTTGGCGGGTGATGGGATGAGATAATCAGAAGTCAGGTACGGACCCGGCCTTGCGGGGGTTGGACCTGCGTTCTAAAGCGAGGATGGAGGTGGCGGGCACAAATTAGCAAGGGATTTTTGCGGGTTCGAGCTAACAAAATCACAGCCGGCCATTCCGGTGTGATTATTGGTTGGAATAATGGCTGCCAAGAGCCGCCAAGAGCCGCCATGGGAGTGAAAGGGAGCTGGTATCGGCGGGGATTGGCGAAGTGGCGAACAAGCAAGCGCGAATGAAGAAAGGAAAAACGCCCGACCCTCTGCGAGAGGATCGGGCAATGAGTTAGAATGGGTGCGAGAGGGCCGGCATCAATCCCAGCCGCCGCTTTCTTTGTAGCCGCCTTTATTGCCGCCACCTTTGTAGCCGCCGCCGCCGCCTTTGTAGCCGCCGCCGCGCCGGTCTCCGCCGCCGCCGCCGCCGCCGCCATAGCCGCCGCCGCCGCCGCCTTTGTAGCCGCCGCCGCCGCGACGTTCGCCGCCGTAGCCGCCGCCGCCGCCGCCGCCGCTTGGGCGCGCTTCTTTGGGTTCGGAGGCATTGACGCGAAGCGCGCGGCCTTGGTAGTCGTATCCATTGAGCGCTTCGATGGCAGCATTCAACTGGGTTTGGTCACCGATGGTGACAAAGGCGAATCCCTTGGATCGGCCAGTTTCACGGTCGGTGATGATTTTAACCCGTTCAACGGGTCCGTATGCGGTGAAGAGTCCGGTGACGTCCTCTTCTGTAGCGGTGTAGGGCAGGTTGCCCACGTAGATGTCCATTTACTTCAATAATTAAACGCCATAACAATCAACACTTCCTGAGACCATGGCGTTATAGACCAGACGAAGTGCGTTCTCACACGTGCTTGCGAAAAGAACGCGGGGAGGTTATGGGGAGTTGCGCGAGTTGGCAAGCATTGTTTTTTTACTCACCCGTGATACTCTTGGATGCTCTTGACGGTGAGGGGTTTTTCCCGCAGTGAGCGGATGGCTTTGACGGAGGCCTCGGCGGCGGCGAGGTTGGTGGTGTGGGAGATTTTCTGGGCGATGGCGGTGGAGCGGATTTTCACTTCGTCTTCGCGGGCTTCGTGGGTGCTGGGGGTATTGACCACAAAGTGGATCTCGCGGTTTTTCATCATGTCGATGACGTTCGGGCGTGCCTGCTCGGCGAGTTTATAGACGCGGGTGCAGGCAATGCCCTCTTGCGTCAGGCGGGCATGGGTGCCGCCGGTGGAGAAAATCTTGAAGCCCAAGGCGACCAGATCGCGGGCGACACGCACGGTGCGGTCCTTGTCGATATCAGCAACGGATAGAAACACATTGCCGGAGGTCGGCAGCGGGTTGAAGGCGGACATCTGGGACTTGGCATAGGCCATGCCCCAATCCGGATCGATGCCCATGACCTCGCCGGTGGATTTCATTTCCGGTCCTAACACGATATCGATGCCGGGGAAGCGGTTCCACGGGAACACCGCCTCCTTGACCGAAAAATGCGGCGGGACGATCGTCTCGGTGAAGCCAAGGTCCTTGAGCTTGGCCCCGACCATCACCTTGGCCGCGAGTTTGGCGAGGGAAACCCCGGTGGCTTTGCCGACAAACGGCACCGTGCGCGACGCCCGCGGGTTGACCTCGATGACATACAATTGCTCGTCCTTGACCGCGAACTGGATGTTCATCAGGCCCTTGACCTTGAGCTCGCGGGCCAGATCCATCGCGGCTCGCGTGATCTCGGCCTTGATTGAATCGGTTAGGGAAAAGCTGGGGATGACACAGGCCGAGTCGCCGGAGTGGATGCCAGCTTGCTCGATGTGCTCCATGATGGCCCCGATGACGGAGGTTTCCCCATCGCTGATGCAGTCGACATCGACCTCGGTCGCGTTGTCAAGGAAGCGATCCACCAGCACCGGGCGCTCCGGCGAGGCGGTGACCGCTTCGCGCATGTAGCGGGACAACTCGGCATCGCTGTAAACAATCATCATGGCGCGGCCACCGAGCACGAAGGACGGCCTGACCAGCACCGGGTAACCGATGCGGTTGGCCACCACCAACGCTTCCGCCTCGTTGGTGGCGGTGCCGGCTTCCGCCTGCTTGAGATGGAGTTTGTCTAACAGGGCAGAGAAGAACTTGCGGTCTTCGGCCTGTTCAATGGACTTGGGCGAGGTGCCGATGATCGGCACGCCGTGGCGTTCGAGGTCGGCGGCGAGATTGAGCGGGGTCTGGCCGCCGAACTGGACGATGACGCCGTGGGGTTGTTCCTGGTCGCAGATGTTGAGGACGTCCTCAAGGGTGAGCGGTTCGAAAAACAGCTTGTCCGAGGTGTCATAGTCGGTGGAAACCGTTTCCGGGTTGGAGTTGACCATGATGGTCTCGTAGCCAAGCTCCTTGAGTGCAAACGCGGCATGCACGCAGCAGTAGTCGAACTCAATGCCCTGGCCGATCCTGTTAGGTCCGCCGCCGAGGATGATGATTTTCTTCTTATCGGACTGGCGTGCCTCGTTTTCGTCGCCATAGGTCGAGTAGAAATACGGCGTGGCGGCTTCGAACTCCGCGGCGCAGGTATCGACGAGCCGATAGGTTGGGATAATGCCGGCCGCCTTGCGCTGGGCGCGGATGGCATCTTCCGTGGTGCCGTGGGCCATGGCAATCTGGCGGTCGGAAAAACCGAGTTTCTTGAGGCGGCGGAGAACATCCGTCTCGGATGTTAGGGAAGACAGGCGTCCCGCCTGTCCCGGAGTGTCTGGACAGCCGGGACGGCTGTCTTCCCTGACAGGCGGGACGCCTGTCCCCCCCCC
>JBILFE010000634.1:0-2884 GCA_044351705.1 Luteolibacter sp.
CCAAGGTGGATAGATTGATGCCCGACATCTGCCGGCCCAAGGCCAGCGTGCTGCCGGTGACACTGCGCTTGGCTAGCAGCGTGGCGCTGTAGCCGACGGCCACATCGCTGTAAGTGCCTTCACCTGTTAGACCTTCGCCGGTGACGGGGTAGGAAGCCCACGTGCCAGTGGCGGCGATGGTGCCACTGCCGGTGGCCGTGGGGTTGTAGTTTTCGGTGCTGTCAAAGAGGTTGGTGGCCACGGTGGTGCGGGTATAACTGCCATCCACGCCGCTGCTGCTGAGGGTCAATGTCTTGCTGCCCAAGGTGGATAGATTGATGCCCGACATCTGCCGGCCCAAGGCCAGCGTGCTGCCGGTGACACTGCGCTTGGAAAGCAGCGTGGCGCTGTAGCCGACGGCGACATCGCTGTAGGTTCCTTCGCCGGTCAGCCTTTCCACGGCGGTCACGGGCAAGCTCTTGAATGTTCCGCTGGATGCGATTATCCCGCTACCGGTGGCCGAATAGCTGCTGGTTATTCGAGTCGTCCCGTCGAATCTTCCGTTATTGCATTGCACGGTGGTAAACGCGCTATTAGCACCCAGGCTGCTGATCGTGTAGGACTTGCTGCCCAGCGTCGACAAGTCGATGCCCGAAATCTGCCTGCCATAATCAACGGTGCCACTGGTGATGACACGCTTGGCGACCGGCGTGGCGGTGTAACTGACGGCCACATCGCTGTAGGTGCCCTCGCCGGTCAGACCTTCGCCGGTCACGGCGAAACTCGTGAAGGTGCCGCTAGCGGCGATGGTGCCGCTGCCGGTGGCCGTGGTGTAGAAGCTCTCCAGGGTGTCGAAGAGATTGCCGCCCACGGTGACATGGGTGTACTTGGTGTCTGCGCCGGAACTCTCGAGCAAAACGGGTTGGCTGGGTAGCGCCGCAAGGTCGATGCCCGCAATCTGTCGGCCCAGAGCGACCGTAGTGGAGGTAGTGACCGCTCGTTTGGCAACCACCGTCGTGTCGGCAATGTCATAATCGACATAGGTAGTGTCGGCAGTCCCGTTGGTCCTCCAGGCGTTGGTACCGGTAAGTCTCGCCGTGCCACCGTACTTGATGCCGGTGGTGGAGGTGTCCACATTGGCGTAGATCGTGCTGGTGGAGCCGGATGCCAAGCCGGTGCCGCTGGTGCTGCTCATGCTCACGCCCGTCGCGCCGCTGAGCGCCGCCGTCCAGCCCAGGGTTTCTGTCGTGGTGGTGCCGTCGCTCAGAGCGCTGTTATTGATCGTCAGCGTGCTGCGGACGCTGGCGGTGTTCTGCATCACCCGGCTGGCCGCATCAGTCTTGGCCGTCGTCAGGCTGGCCCGCGCCTGGGTGTCGCCATACAGGGTGATGTCGTTGTAATAGATGCTTCCTAACGTGTTGTTGGCCGTGCTCGCGATGCCGAAAAAGCGGAACTCGGTGGCCGTTTTGAGCTTGGTCCAATTCAAGGTTTGGTCCACAAGCGTGACAGCATTCGACGCCGCGTTGCCGTCTTTGTAAAAAATCGAGCTTGACGAGGTATCGCCAAAGCCGCCGTGGTCCGACTGCAGGTGCCAGTTCACCAAGGCGGTTTGTTCAGAGGCGAAATATATGCGGTTGAGCGTGTATTGGTAGCCGGCCACCGGCGTGATGGTGAACCCGACATAATGGTTGGTGCTGCGCGCGTATGCCAAATCTTTGTCCTTGACGCCCCAGTTGTCGGTCTGTAGTACCGTGCCCGCTATGTATGAGGCGTCCACTGCGGCCGTGTTGATATAGAAGTTATTGAAGTCCAGCCCGGTCTTTTCGCTTGATGGGACCAGCGAGTTCTCGAATTTATACTGGCCCAGCATGACCTCCGCCTGTGCCATACCGCAGATGAGGAGCGTCGCCAGAATCGCCGTCGCTTTCACGACTTGAAAATTGTGGTTCGGGTGAATGTCGTTGCAAGCGCCGCTGGCGGCCGGGAGGACGAGTCGTGTGGTGTGGGAATTCATGATGCGTGCTTTTTCATGTGAGATCGGTGGTGGGTTCATGGCGCGCTGGAGTGTGGAATCGGGAGTAACTTTTGTTTGGAGGCTCCGGGCAGGATGCCCGGGCCACGTGGCGCGGGCATCCTGCCCGCCAAAATAATGGTGGCGGCCAAAATCATCGGGAATTTCGTTTTCATGTGGGTGTGCTTTTGTCTGTCCTCAATGTTGTGATAGCCACTTGGAATTGCGCGGCCCAGTCGGACCGGGCCATTATTAGCCCATCCGCAAGGATTCACCTAATGATTTCTTTGTAGGCCATGGCTGATATTCCTGTAGGCAAACGCCTACAGAACCGCGGATTTGTAGGCATGGGCCTACACGCGGGGGTGAGTCGTATCCAATGGTTTGAGAAGGGTCAAAAACGCGAACATCGAACATCGAACATCGAACATCGAACATCGAACATCGAACATCGAACATCGAACTGAAGAGCAGCAGTGCCTCTCTGTAGCCGCCGCGCTCTTGGGTTGGATGTTCGGCGTTCAATGTTGAATGTTCGATGTTCGTATTTTCTTCGTGGGCGCAATGTAGAATATTGAATGTTGGGCATCCCCCAGCGCGCCTAAGCAGCGTGGCTGCCGCGCGGCGCGTACGCTCGTAGGCGCATTCGTGAGAATGCGTCTTGGCCGATGGCCCGCCCGTGCCCCGCTTTGACGCTCATGCCCCGCGCTTGCCGCGGCGGCTGCGCAGGCACATGGCGGAGGCGAGCAGTCCGGCGAGGCCCAGCAAACTGCCGGGCTCGGGCACGGCGCTCATTTCGGCAAAGCTCACTGACCAGCCGTTGAGTTGCATGGTGCCGCCGCTTTCCATGTCGGCGATGAAGAGATACCAATTGCCGTTGGCATTGGATCCCAC
>JBILFE010000635.1:0-2883 GCA_044351705.1 Luteolibacter sp.
GTCGACGAAGACATCATTCTGAGGGCGGGCTGATCAAGATCCTATCTAACGCTTTTTTCGGGGCGGGGTCGCCGGCGGCGGGGTGCCGGCCGGCTCCGCGACTCGGTATTGCTTGCGCAGTTCGAGGGCGGCGGCGCGGATGACTCCGTCCTGCTGCTGCAGGAGGCCAGGCAACGCGTTTGTTAGAGCGGCTTTGACCTCGGCTGGATCGCGTTTGGCAAGCGGCTGCCAGTGGCCGGTTAATTGATCGACGGGTGGCGGCTCGGGCCAGAGTGCGAGCAGGCGCAGGGATTCCTTTTGAATTTCAGCGGGCATGGCGGGATCAGCGGCCACCTTGAGGAGACGGGCGGCGTTTTGCGCGGTCCCCACGCGGAAGGCGTTGTGGATGAGACGGCGCAACATGAAGGGTGGCCACGGCCGTTTTGTTAGATTGTCGAGCAACGCGGCCACCGGTGGCCGCACCCGCTCAAGCGATAGATCGGTCACGGCGCGGATGGCTTCGTCGGCAACACTTGCATCCGGATCATGGATGAAGACCGCCACCGCCGGGTCTTGCATGCGGCGCAAAGCCACGACAGCGGCGAGACGCACGGCCGGTGAGCCATGGCGTTGCAGGCCGGTGAGCATGAGCACATGTTTAGAGATATGTTGGAGCGCGAATGCCCCTGCAAAGCGCAGGTATGGGTCGCGATTGTTATTGTCGCTGATAAAATCGCAAACCGGACCGAAGAAGCCGAGCGCCTTGAGTTTGCCGATGGAGATGGCGGCGAAGAACCGGACGCGCGGCGAGTCATCAAAAAGCAGCGCGGCCAGCGGCAGTCCTTCGGGGGCCATGAAGGAGTCCGGTTTAAGCGCGTCCAGCGGCTGTTTGATGTCGGGTGGTTCCAGAAATTGGTTCTGCGCATCACTGATGGCGTGCACCGCTTGGGCGCGAATTTCCGGGTTTTGATTGTCGAGCAGTTTGACGAGTAGCTGCGAGGCGGCGATGCGCAGATCGTTGTCGGGAATGGCGCCAAACCCGTTGCCGCTGGCCAATGGCACACCCGAGCCGCGTCGGGCGAGAATACCGATTCCCCACACGGCGTGCAGCCGCTCCATGAGATCCCCGGAGGAAAGTGCCGCGGAAAACCGGATGAGCGCATCCGGCAGGCGGGTCAGCGCAATTTGGGCATGCAGGCGGATGCGCGCGTCAGGGTGCTTGAGCAGTTTGGCCAGCGCCTCGGAGTCGCGCTGATCAAACCCCTCGCGGATGAGTCGGGCGGCCTCCGCAGTCTCGGCGGGGCGCCACATCGAGTTGCCGGCATTGAGCGACACGATCTGATTGTTGCCGCCATCGGCGATAAACAAGCGTCCGTCCCAGGAATATTCCGCGGTGACCGCGGCGATCCCCTCAATCAATGGCCGCGAGTCGCTGAGTTTCATCGCCGCGCCGTCAGCTTGCATGGCTAACGACCACACCCCGCTTGGGCCACAGGCGAGAAAGCGCCCGGCTTCTGACTCAAGAAATCCGGTCCCCGGATGACTGCACAAACCCGCCGGCTTGATTGCTAGATCGGCGGCCGGTGGCAGGATGTAGGCGGCCTGGCGCTCATGCCGGGCTTGTCCGAGGTGCTCATCGGTCCAACTGCTGGGCGCTGGATCGGCCAGGCCGAGCTGGCGATGAAATTCGTGCAACGCGTGCTGTTCCATTTGCCACCCCGAGTCGCCCCCCTCTACGAGATAGATGATGCGCGCGGCATCGCCCGGGTCCGCGCCGCCATCCACGGTAAAGGCATTGCCAAAGGCATCGAAGGCGACCTGGGACGGATTGCGCAGGCCGCTGTAAAAAACTTCAAACCCCGTGCCGTCCACTTCGATGCGAAAGGCGCAGCCGGTATTTGGATAGGGATAGGTTTTGCCATTCTTGCTGGTTAGGCTCAAGCCCCGGTCGCCGATGGTGCCGTAAAGGCGACCATCCGGCCCAAGGGTCAGGCCACTCATGTCATGCCCGGCCGGGGACAGCCGCACGCCCAAGCCATCCTGCAGCACCTTGCGTTCGTCCGCCACGCCGTCGTTATCCGTATCGCGCAGCATCCACAGCTTGGGAATGCAAGCGACGAAAACGCAGCCATTATCGACCGTGATGCCGCTGGCGACACCATCCAGCGGATCGTTGAAGCCATCGGCAAACACTTTGGATTCCTCAAACACGCCGTCGCCATCCGCATCCGCGAGACGCCGCACCCGCGCCGATTTGGTCGTTAGATAATCCTTCGGAATGCGCTCCTTCCATTTCGTTAGGATGGCGAGTCGGTCGGACGTTTTCCCGGCGGCGAGGTCATCGAGATACCAAGCGAGGTTTTTGCCATCCTTATCCACAGCCGGCTGGCGGCGCTCCGATTCGGTGATGAACAGGCGTCCGGCCTGATCGAAGGCGAGAGCGGTGGGGGACTTGATGTGCTGCGCCTTGGCGGTGGCGGCAAGTTGGAGAGTGGTCCCGGCGGGAATCTTGACGCCGCTTTGGCCTGCGGCCATAACCAGCGTCGGCACGGGTTCTGCGGCAGCAAGCACACCACCCAGAGCTAAAGTGACGAGGGTCTCAATGAATATGCGTGTCATGGCGGTGATCGGCGGCGGGAACGCGCGCAGCCTAGCTGGCGCAGGTACCAAAAGAAACCAAAAAACCGTGCATCGGCAGATGCCGCCAGGGCATTATGACCCCACCGTTCACCAGTTGCCGCAGTCAACAAGATAATGTCTGGCATTATGTTTAGACGCACGGCCTTTTTTTCTACCCCTCTTGAGCGCTTGTGAAAGCAACAAAAAACACTTTGGGCTAGACAAAGCGCCGTGTTTTTGATGGTTTCGGGTGGCATGAACTCAAAAATCGAAACTGTGTTTGCC
>JBILFE010000104.1:0-8374 GCA_044351705.1 Luteolibacter sp.
ATCGCGCTGGTGGCAATGCTGTTGTGTTGGTTGGTGGCCCCGGCCATGGCATGGACGCTGCCACCGAGGTATTCATGCTTCACGCCACTAGCTTCCTCGCCAGCAAGGTAGTCGCCGGTGGTGATGAAGGTCGGCTGTCTTAGCGCGGTCATGGACGAACCCTGGCAGACAGCCGCAGCGATGGCAAGCTATTTGAAATCAGCTATCGCTATCGGTCGGCGGCTGCATGCCTGAACTAACGACAATTGGCAAGGGCGGTTCCTCGCTCACACCACGCGCACGGCGTGTTTTTTGGAGAGCTTGAGGACATCGCCGGCGCGGGGTGAAACGGCGGCGGCGGGGTCGAGCAATTTTTCGCCGTTGAGTTGGACCGAGCCGGTGGTGATGAATTGCTTGCGCAGTTCGGTGTTGGATTTGTCGATGCCGAAGGCGGCGGTGAAGGCATGGGCGGTGAGGCTGAGCACGGTGAGGTCCGCGGGCAGGCCGGCGAGGAATAGTTCCGGCAACTCGGCTGCGGCCAAGTCTTTTTTGGAAAAGCGGGTGTCCCATTCGGCGCGGGCCGCCACCCCCGCCGCCGTGCCGTGATAGCGGCCGGTGAGTTTTTCGGCGAGGGCTTTCTTCGCCTCCATCGGATGGCCGGATGGGTCGCGGGATTCGCCTAACAGAAGAAGGTAGTACCGGTCCATCAGCTCGTCGGACACGCTCATGAGTTTACCGAACATTTCCTGCGGCGGATCGCTCACGCCGACGTAGTTGCCGTAGGACTTGGACATCTTGCGGACGCCGTCGAGGCCTTCTAACAATGGAAGCACCATCACGACCTGTTGGGGTTGGCCCTCTTCTTTCTGGAGGTCGCGGCCGACGAGGATGTTGAAGAGTTGGTCGGTGCCGCCGATTTCCACATCGGCGCGGATTTCGACCGAATCCCAGCCCTGCATGATCGGGTATTGGAGTTCGTGGAGGCGGATTTCCTGGCCGGCATCAAGCCGGTTGCGGAAGTCCTCACGCTGTAGCATTTGTTGGAGGGTGACGCGACCGTTGAGGCGGAGGATTTCCTCGTAGCTCATCTTGCGGAACCAATCGCCGTTGTAAACGATCTCGGTTTGCGCCTTGTCCAGAATCTTGAATGCCTGGTCGGTGTACGTCGCGGCATTGGCCAGCACTTCCTCGCGGGTGAGCGGCGGGCGGGTGGCACTCCGCCCGGACGGGTCCCCAACGGTGGCGGTGAAGTCGCCAATAAGCAACACCGCCTGATGGCCTAACAACTGGAACTGGCGCAGCTTCTCCAACGCCACGGTGTGGCCCAGATGAATGTCCGGCGCCGTCGGGTCCACCCCGAGCTTGATCCGCAGCGGGCGGCCGAGCCGGAGTTTATCTAACAATTCAGTGGCGGACAGGACCTTGGCGGTGCCGGCGACGAGGTGGGAGAGTTGTTGTTCGGGGGTCATTGTGTAGGTGAATGCAATCGGGGCAGGCCAGGTGCCCGGCGCGGCGTTTTACTCGACGGTGACACTTTTGGCGAGGTTTCTGGGTTGGTCGATTTCGCAGCCACGGCAGCGAGCGACGTGATAGGCGAAGAGTTGGAGGGCGACGACGGCGGGAATGGTGGCGACCAGCGGATGGCAATGCGGGATGAAGATCGCGTCGTGCATGCGTTCGGCGGTGGCATAGTCGCCTTCCGTGACGATACCGAGGACACGGGCGCCACGGGCGCAACATTCCTCGACATTGCTCAGCGTTTTATCCTTGCCGGGGACATCACAGGCGATGGCAATGACCGGGGTGTCCTTTTGCAACAAGGCGATGGGCCCGTGCTTGAGTTCTGCGGCGTGGTAACCCTCGGCGTGGATGTAGGAAATTTCCTTGAGCTTGAGGGCACCTTCGAGGGCGACGGGAAACATCGGCCCGCGACCAATATAAAAGGCGTGCTCGGTTTTGGCGTATTCGGCCGCGATTTTGGCGATGCGTTCGTTTTGCTGGATGACTTTGGCGACCAGGGCGGGGAGGGATTCGATTTCGCGGGCGATCTTGATGCCATCCTCGCGGAAGAAGCGGCGGCCGCGGCCGAGCTTGAGTGCCATCATAAGCAGGACGGCGACTTGGCAGGTGAAGGCTTTGGTGGAGGCGACCGAAATCTCGGGGCCGGCATGCAGATAGACGCCGCGCCCGGTTTCGCGGGCGATGGTGGAACCCACCACATTACACAAGCTCATCACAAACGCGCCTTTTTGGTTGGCTTCGCGCACGGCGGCCAGGGTGTCGGCGGTCTCGCCGGATTGGGAAATGGCGACGACCAAATCACGGCTGCCGATGATGGGATTGCGATAGCGGAACTCAGCGGCTTGTTGGACTTCGGCGTGGATGTCGGCGAGGTCCTCGAAGGCGTACTCACCGACGAGGCCGGCGTGCAGCGAAGTGCCGCAGCCGAGGAGGACGACGCGTTCGAGTTCGGCGAGTTCGCGGGGCGAGGTGCCCATGCCGGCGAGGACGGAGGTGCCGAGGTTGAAATCGAGTCGGCCGCGGATGGCGTTGCCCAAGGCGTCGGGTTGTTCGTGGATCTCCTTGAGCATGAAGTGCTCGTAGCCACCTTTTTCCGCGGCGGCGGCATCGATGCCGAGTTTGGCGATTTCGCGGGTGACCGGGATGTTGTTGAGATCGCGGACGTCCACCGAATCGGCGGTGACAATGGCGATGTCATCGTCATCCAGATAGATCACGCGCTGGGTGTGGGCGATAATGGCGGCAGCATCGGAAGCGATGATGATTTCGCCATCGCCGATGCCGATGACAATCGGGCTGCCGCGGCGCGCGGTGATGATGCGATCCGGTTCGTGTGCGGAGAGCACGGCGATGCCGAAGGTGCCAACAACCTGATGGAGGGCATCACAAACGGCTTGGAAGAGATCGCCCTTGTCGCATTCGCCGATGAGGTGGGCGAGGACTTCGGTATCGGTTTCAGAATAAAAGAAGTGCCCGCGGCCCTCAAGGCGGGCGCGGATGGAACGGTAGTTTTCGATGATGCCGTTATGCACCAGGGCGATGTTGCCGGACTTGTCCAGATGGGGGTGGGCGTTGATCTCGGTGGGCGGGCCGTGGGTGGCCCACCGGGTATGGGCAATCCCGGTGCTGGCACGGTGGAACAGCTCGGGTGACCAGTCGGCATGCGCCTTGTCGCTGAGCCGCGCAACTTTGCCCGGGGTTTTGGCAACGACCAAGCGCTCGTCATCCAGGATGGCGATGCCAGCCGAGTCGTAGCCACGATATTCGAGCCGGCGCAGGCCATTGATGAGCACCGTGGGGGCATCCGCTTTTCCGATGTATCCGACAATTCCGCACATGGTTGGATTTTTTTGGGGGGTGGGGGGGTGGTTTGAGGAGGGGTGATGGAGAAGGGCCGCCTTGGCAAGCTCTTAGCAAGATGGATGCCAGGGTGATGGCCCGAATTTCAAACCGAAAAGACAGCCGTTTGCATGCACCGACTTACCCGAGGTGGCAAGCCCTAATTCGGATCCGAGCGGAATCCGCCATCAAATAATTTCAAAAGATTGCTTTGCAGTGCGGGCCGGATGGGTATGCTGCGGGCCGGGAACCGCCCTTATGATGATCGCTTCCACCCCACTTTTCCCCGGCATGGCGCGCCATGTCCACAAGCATCGATGTGCCTCCGCGGCAGTCCCGGCCGGGAGCCCGCCCAGCCAATTTTCTAGCAGTTGTATATGAGACTACGCCGTTCATTTTTGAGTCTTTGGGGCAGGGGTATCGGGCCAGTTTCATGGCGGCCATGGATTCTGCCAGGTGCCATTATCACCGTCATGCTTGGCGCGTGCTCGCCCACCGGGCATCCAGCCCGGCCGGGTGCGAGCACAGCCGGGCCGGCGTCCGCGCGCCAAGAGCCGGCGGCCCTTCCCGAATTCATAGAGGATCCATTCGAACCGGTGAACCGCGGGATGTGGCAGGTCAACCGCGGCTTGCTGGAATGGGTTTTATTGCCTAGCGGCAGAGCCTACCGGGCCGTGGTGCCGACTTGTGTGCGGCGCTCCATCACCGACTTCGCGCGCAACGCCACCTATCCGGGGCGCCTCATCAATCACTCGCTGCAAGGCCGCTGGAGCAGTGCCGGCGATGAATCGCTGCGCTTTATCTGCAATACGACCGCAGGGGTTGGCGGTCTGTTTGATGTGGCGAGCCGTTGGAACATTCCCAAATCCGACGCGGATTTCACCCAGACATTCAGCCGCTGGGGATGGAATCCGCACACCTATATCATGTTGCCATTTTACGGGCCGAGTGATGAATGCCACACGGTCGGCTTGGTGGCAGACAAGGCGGCGGAACCCTTGAACTATTTTCCGCCCTACTCCTATACCTCCTATGCCACCGCCTACAACCGCTCGACGGAGCTGAGCGAGGATGCCGCCTTATTTGTCAGATCCAACGCCGACGCCTACGAGGTGATGAAGGACATGTGGACTTACACCTCGCGCCACGACCCGCCGGATTGGCAGGTCACCGGAAAAAAAGACCTGCCAACCTTGCAAACCCTGGGCGTGGCCACCATCACCTGCCAGAAGCGGGATTTCCCACAGCGCGGACGCCAGATGCAGGTGCGCTTGTCATCCACCGGGCGTGACATGAAATTCAATTGCTGGATGCAACCCGGCACCGCTCCGCTGGTTTACCTCGCCCCCGGGCTCGGGTCGCACCGCTTGTCAATGACGTCGCTCTCGCTGGCCGAGTGCCTCTATCTGAAGGGCTTCTCGGTGGTGTCCACCACCAGCGTGTTCCATCCCGAATTCATGGAGAGTGCGTCCACCTCGGCGATGCCTGCCTATCCGCCAGCCGATTGCCATGACTTGTTAGTCGCACTAACGGAAATCGACCGTGCGCTGGAAACGAAGTATCCGGGGCGCTCCGGCAAACGGGCGCTCATCGGATGTTCGATGGGAGGCTTCCATGCGCTCTATCTGGCCGCCCACGCAGACAATCAAGCGGCCGGTCTGCTGCGCTTCGACCGCTATGTCGCGATTGACACTCCGGTCAATCTGTTAGGCTCGGCGGTGCAATCCATTGACCGTTATTTCGACGCGCCCAAGGCGTGGCCGGCGGGTGAGCGCCAGGCGCGGATGAATAATGTCGCGCACAAGGTGGGAAAACTCGCAGCCCTGCCGGCCCCGGCCGCAGCCACCACCACCGAGTTGCCGTTTCAAAAGATCGAGTCTGAATTCCTGATCGGTCTGACATTCCGACTGATGCTGCGGGACATCATTTATAGCAGCCAATTGCGCAACAACATGGGGGTGTTGCGCACCCCGCTGTCAGAGTGGCGGCGCGAACCCTGCTATCGCGAGATCATGCAAATCTCCTATCGCGATTACTTCCACCGTTTCATCGTGCCGTATTTCCACCAGCGCGGCATTGGAATTCCCGACTTTATCCGCGAGGGGACTCTCGGGACATATACAAATCGCCTGCACGCCCAGGCGAAAATCCGGGTGTTGGTCAATGCCAACGATTTCCTGCTTGCGCCGCGGGATCTCGCATGGCTGCAGTCCACTTTCGGTCCGTCGCGCCTCAAGGTGTTTCCAAGTGGCGGGCATCTCGGCAACCTGGCCACCCAACCGGTGCAACAAGGGGTCATCGACGCGCTGCAAGGCTTGCGTTGATTCAGAGCCTCCGCCACGCCCATCCCTCCCTCTCGCCAGCAAGGGGCGTTCCTTGACCAGCCAGTCCTGCCCGGCCGCGACAACTGGGTGGTCCGATCGGACCATCCATTTGTCGCGCTGGTTTGTTAGACACGGGGCTTGAAATGCGATCGTCAGGCATGGGGTTTCAGGCGGGTGGCCGTGCTCTTTGAAAAAATTTCACCCTGGCACGTTTTATAGATTGCCGAATAGTCAAGATTTGTTTTTAATCTCGCGTGACGTGGTGAAAGTGTTGTGGCGCGTCAGTTCAAGACCATTGATTCGTTCGTGTCCAAGTCCTGCAAAATTCTCCTTGCTTGTGGCGGCACCGGGGGGCACTTGTTCCCAGGAATTGCCGTAGCAGAGGCGTTGCGGGCACGCGGGCATGAGGTGCTGATGCTGATATCCGAGAAGCCAGTGGATGCCCAAGCCAGCGCCAAGTACACGCAATTGCGCTTTGTCACGGTGCCGGCGGTGGCCAAGCCGGCGACGGTTTCGCTGCGGATGCTGGTTTTTTTATGGAAGCTGTGGGGCTCAGTGCGGTGCTGCAAGCAAGTGCTGCGCGAGTTTGATGCGGAAGCGGTGCTGGGCATGGGCGGTTTCACCTCGCTGCCACCGGTGTATGCCGGTCACCGCCTCGGACTCATGACCTTCATTCACGATTCCAACGCCCGGCCGGGCCGCGCCAACGTGCTCACCAGCCGGTTCTGCACCCGCATTTTCCTCGGCCTGGATGGTGCCAAAGGTTTTTTTGGGGGGCGCGCCACGTTGGTCACCGGCACGCCGGCGCGGCTGGAAATGCGCCAGATTCCGTCGCGGGAGGAGGCCGCCGCGAGCTTTGGCCTGGATGCGGGGCGACCGATTCTGGTGGTCACCGGAGGCAGCCAAGGTGCCCACCGCCTCAATGAACTCAGCGCCCATGCCGCCGCCTGCCTGCCGGCGGACACCCAGGTGCTGCACATCGCCGGGACCAGCGACCACGACCGGGTGGCGGAAATCGTGCGCGGCCAGGCCGATTACAAAGTGCTTGGATTCTGCGAGCGCATGGCCGCCGCCTACGCCTGCGCCGATCTGATTGTGGCGCGGGCCGGAGCATCCAGCCTGACTGAAATCGCGCTGGCCGGCGTGCCCTCGATATTGGTGCCCTATCCGTTTGCCGCAGATGATCACCAAACCCGCAATGCCGAAGTGTTCGCGCAAGCCGGTGCCGCCAAACTCGTGCAAGAGCGCAATCTGAGCCCGGAACAACTCGCCGCCTTGGCAACCACCCTGCTGCGTGACCCGCAGCGCCTGGGTCAAATGGCGCAAGCCGCCCGCAGCCTGGCCATGCCGGACGCCGCCGAGCGCATCTGCGCCGCCATCGAAGCCACTCTCTCCGCATCATGACCGATCTCACCGAACGTCTCACCCGTCCCGCGCAACCCATGCGCATCCATCTCATTGGAGTGGCTGGCTCAGGCATGAGCGGGCTCGCCCTGTTGCTGTTAGGCATGGGGCACAATGTCAGCGGATCGGATCGCGTCACCACTGCGGAAACCGAGCGCATGCAGGGTCTGGGGCTGGCGTTTTCCTCACCGCATACTGCGGATGCCGTCACCGGCGCTGACATCGTGGTATATTCCTCGGCCATCCGAGCGAGCAATCCGGCCTACGCCGCAGCGGTGGCTAACAACATTCCGGTGCTGCGCCGGGCAGAGTGCCTGGCGGCGATTCTGCACACCCAAAAAGGCATCATCATCGCCGGCACTCACGGCAAGACCACCACTTCCGCCATGACCGCCCACGTCCTGCGTGAAGCCGGCATGAAACCCAGCCATTACGTCGGGGCGGAAATCCCGATCCTCGGCAGCAACGCGCGGTGGTCCGCCGAGGGCGAATTCATGGTGGCGGAAGGCGATGAAAGCGATGGCACGCTTGCCCTCTACCACCCCGAACACGCCGTCATCCTCAACATCGAGGCGGAGCACCTCGATTTCTATCGGGACCTCGGGCACATTCGCGAGATTTTCACCACCCTTGCCAATCAAACCGCGGGGAAGCTGGTTTATTGCGCGGAGGATCCCGTGGCCCACGAGGTGTGTGCGGGGCGGGCCAATGCGGTTTCCTACGGCTGGGAAGATGCCGACTACACCGCCACGGACGTCCGCGATTTGAATGGTTCGTCGGCCTTCACCATCACCCGCCATGGCCAAATCCTCGGTGATATCGAACTTGGCATCCCCGGCAACCACAACATCCTCAACTCCCTGGCCGCCATCGCCCTGGCGGATAGCTGCGGGGCCGAGTTCGCGCTGGTCGCCCGCGCGCTGGCCACCTTTGCCGGGGCCAAACGCCGCTTCGAGACCAAATACCTATCAGCCAACTACCGCATCATCGATGACTACGGCCACCATCCATCGGAACTGGCCGCCACCTTGCAGACCGCCCGCTCGCTCAAGCCGAACCGGCTGGTGGTGTTGTTCCAGCCACACCGTTACAGCCGCACCCAAGCGCTGGCCGACGATTTTGGCAAAGCGCTGCAAGCCGCCGACCGGGTATTCATCACGGATGTTTATCCCGCCTCGGAAACGCCGATTGCCGGGGTATCCGGTGAGACCCTCATTGCGGCGATGCAGCGTCACGGCGTGGTGCCCGCCACCTCCTTGCCAGACCTGGCCACCGCCCATCACGCCGTCGGCAACGCTCTCAAGCCC
>JBILFE010000638.1:0-2869 GCA_044351705.1 Luteolibacter sp.
GCTGATAGCGGCCACCAGTAAAACCGGATTTGAGCCGAATGCAAATCATACGTACGGATCCGCGGGGGGCGATTTTCTAGCCCAACCCGCAGCCGGCAAGCTCTGCCAGCACCGTGGCGACCGTCACCCCGGACTCGCGCATCGCGGCGATGGCCAGCGCATCGTGGCGTTTTGCCAGTCGTTTGCCTTGCGCATCGACCACCAACCGATGATGCACATACACCGGCTGCGGCAGGCCTAACACTTCCTGTAACAGCCGATGCACATGGGTGGCTGGCAGCAAATCCTCGCCCCGGGTGACGTGCGTGATTTCCTGAAACGCATCATCCACCACCACCGCAAGGTGATAGGCCGTGCCGATGTCCTTGCGCGCGAGGATCACATCACCTAACAATCCTGGGATCACTTCCACCAAACCGTGGCGGAGGTCGGTAAAGGTCAGGCGGCCGGTGAGAGCCGCGGCTTTGCGAGCATCCAGACGCCATGCGTGGGTGGCGCCGGTCTCAAGTTTCCGACGGCGTTCGGCTTGTTCCATTCCGCGGCAGGTGCCCGGATACAGCGGACCTTCCGGCCCCTGGGGCGCCGCCGCCATGGCTGCCAATTCCTGCTCAACCCCCCGCCGGCTGCAATAACACGGATACACCAACCCCATCGACCGCAGCCGCTGCAACGCCGAGTCATACGCCGCCAGGCGCGTGCTTTGCCGCATGGCCGGGCCGTCCCAATCAAAACCCAGCCAGTGCAGGTCTTCTTCGATTCCGGCATAGAATGCGTCCCGCACGCGGGTGGCGTCGATGTCTTCATGGCGCAGCAGAAACTCCCCGGCGTGTTGGCGCGCCAGATCATGCGCCACCTTGGCTGCCAAGGCGTGGCCCAGATGCAACCGCCCCGTGGGACTCGGAGCAAAACGTGTGCGGACGATCGTCGACGGGGCCATGCGCTGTCGCAAGGGTCACGGCGGGGGCATGGGATTGCAATCCAAAAGGTCTGGCGACAACATATATTGCCAGGCATTTTATAGTTGACGCCCTCCCTGGGGCAGGGCAGGGCAGGGCAGGGCAGGGCAGGGCAGGGCAGGCAGGCAGGCAGGCAGGCGCGCGCCATCCGCCAGACGCGGCAGCGGCGGGTGCGGCGGGTGCGGTAGGGAAAAATCTTTTCAATTTTTCCAGTTGCGTCCCGCGCCCAAAGCGCTAGAACTCGCGTGTCGAGCCTGTGCTGGGCGTCAAACCTGTCCCAAGTCTCTTCTGCGAAATGCCTCGGTAGCTCAGTTGGTAGAGCAGTTGACTCTTAATCAATTGGTCCTAGGTTCAAGTCCTAGCCGGGGTACCCCATTGAAAATAAACGACTTAGGGAGCTAAAAAGCTCCCTTTTTTGTTTCTCTGGAAAAGCTTCGCTGTCAATCCGCTGTCAGTTTTCGCCAGTACGAGGTTGTCAATTATCAGCGGTCAATTAGACCCTGTAAGGTGGAGTTGATGGTATGATGAGGCAACCCCTTCGCTCTGCGCGCGTGATATCTGATACGATCCCAGCTTGGCGGTACCAATTCGGAGTACTCCAGTGAATATCAGGCATTCATGCGCGATCTGTGCAAACGGTGACGCGTTTTGTCGATCAACCGTGTCCACCTACTCAAAGGGTTCCAACTTATTTTCAAGCAAGAAAAGCATCAGAATAAAGCCTTTATTATTCTACTGCGTAAAATTTGCAACTGCATAAGAATTGCCTTTACAGGAAGTGGAATTGTGTTATGTTGGCGCAGCGGGATACCAGGGCCGGTTTAGTAGGTTGGCTGGAACCCCGCTTTAAGGACCATCCACAGACAAAGCCATGACCACCCGGGACACCAAACTTCTTTTCTCAGATTGGATCAGTCATCTGGAGACTCCCCCGCTTTATAGCAGGTGGAAGTGGGCGTTTATGAAATGGGCAGCGACGCTGCTCGGCCAACCGTCGTGCCTCAGGGACAGATCCGACTACGGCCTGGAGATGCTCCCGCTGCTGAGATTGAGCGGCGCGACATCGCCATTGCTGGAGAGGCCGGCCTTCAATTGGTTACGTTTGGCCTTGGCGGCCATTGGGACACCAGGCGCGAATCACGTCGATGGCCCGGAAATACAAGTAGTCAGGGAGGCAATTGACCTGCACTTCCACAGTTACTCGCGCCGCTTGCCCTTGCAGGCGGCTTTGCTGGCCCGGGACTCAACCGCTGAATCGGTCGCGGCAGCCTTGAGATTGTCGCCGCAGTTCGTGGAGGCCTACGCCGACATTTTCCACAATGTGCTGGTTCGCAAGCGCGACTGGTTCTATCGGAGAAAAGCTGCGAGGTCCGCTCTCTCACGTCCCGGGTCGATATACATGCCGGAAAAAGTGCATCCGGATGATGATGCGCTGATCCGCACCGGCCTCAAAGGCACGCTCGCTGACGTCATGCTATTGGTAAAGCGCCAGGGCCGCGTCCTTGAAACCGTCAATTGAAACCATTCGCCATGATCACCACCCAATCGCCTCCCGAAAAAGCCCTTGAAAAATGCATTAGCAGTTGGGCCGGCACGCTCGGCACCAACGCCGATAGCGCGATGGCGATGGCGGCCTCGATCATGTCCGGCATGGCCGGGCCGGGCGCGACCTTACGTATGCCGTGGGGTAATGTTCCGCTACAGGGTCTTGGCCTGCTTGTGCGCGACAAGGGCAACACCCAGATGGCGCTGGAGACGCTGTTGAGCCCGCTGCGGATATTCAATCTGCGGGTGCTCGGCAGCATGGCCGGCACGAACCGCCGAATGTTGGATCACGTGCAGGCCGGCAGCTTTTCCACCAACCCGGCAAAGCCAAACCCCAATGGCCGCATAGAGAGCGTCGGTTTGCAGAG
>JBILFE010000639.1:0-2867 GCA_044351705.1 Luteolibacter sp.
ATGAACACCATGCGCGTCTTTCTCCATGACCTGCTGTGGCAACAGGATGCCAAGGGCTTCCAACAACGCCTCGACCAGTTTCTAACAATTTGTCAGAAGCACAACATCAAACCGATGTTGGTGTTGTTTGATTCCTGTTGGGATCCGGCCCCGCAATTGGGCAAACAACGCGACCCGCGACCCGGCGTCCACAATTCCGGCTGGGTGCAAAGCCCGGCGGTGGCAGTGCTGCAGGACGACGCCCAATGGCCGCGCCTCAAAACCTACGCGCAGGGCGTCATCACCGCCTTCAAAGACGACGCCCGCATCCTGGCCTGGGACGTCGCCAACGAGCCCGGCAATGCCAATGGCGCCAGCTACGGCGCTGGCGGCCTGAAACTCGAACCACCTAACAAGGCTGCCCTCGGCTTCAAACTCGTCAAGGCGGCGCTGGAATGGGCGTACGCGGCCAACCCCAGCCAACCCGTCACCGCCGCACCGTGGGGTGGCGACTGGTCCAGCCTTGAAAAGATGGATGAAATGGCGCGCCATCTGTTCACCCACTCCGACATTCTAACATTCCACAACTACGGCTCGGCGGAGGATTTCGAACGCCGGGTGCTGGCGCTGCAACAACTCAAGCGGCCTATCATCTGCACCGAATACTTGGCGCGCCCGGCCAAGAGTACCTTCCAGGGCGACCTGCCCATCGCCAAGAAACACCAGGTGGGAATGATCAACTGGGGGTTTGTCGCCGGCAAAACCAATACCATCCACCCGTGGCGGACCTGGAAGCAGCCGACCGTCGGCCCGGAGCCCAATGTGTGGTTCCACGATATCCTCCGCCCCGATGGCACGCCCTACCGCCAGGAGGAAGTCGACCTCATCAAACAACTCACCGCCAAACCCTAACCTTACCTCCCCCAAAAAAAAGCCGCACCCCGGTCAGGAGTGCGGCTGGATTGGAGAGTGGATTGATTAGTTGGAAGCGGCGGCGGCAGGCACTGCGATATTGACGCGGCGGCCTTCGCGGTCGAACTGGACCTTGCCATCAACCAGCGCAAACAACGTGTGATCGCGGCCCATGCCGACGTTCACGCCCGGATGCACCTTGGTGCCGCGCTGGCGGATGATGATGTTGCCGGCGATGACGGCCTGGCCGCCGAATTTCTTCACGCCGAGTCGTTTGCTGCGGGAATCGCGACCGTTTTTGACGGAGCCTTGTCCTTTTTTATGGGCCATGGTGGTGAGGTGTGGGGGGTGGGATTAACCGGCGATCGAGGTGATCTCGAGGGTGGTGAGGGAGCGGCGGAAACCGATGGTCTTGTGAAACCCCTTGCGGCGCTTGAACTTGAAGGCCACGCCCTTGGGTCCGCGGTATTGGCTGATGACCTTGGCCGTCACCGTGGCACCGGCCACTGTGGGGGTGCCGATCTTCACGCTCTCGCCTTCGCCTACGAGCAATACGTCATTGAACTGGATTTCGGAATCGACTTCAGCATCGAGCTTTTCGACGTCGAATTTCTCGCCTTGTTGGACGCGGTATTGTTTACCGCCGGTTTTGATCACTGCGTAGGCCATGGCCGTTTGGGGGAAATGTAGTTGTTGCTCCGCCGTTGTGGGCGGGCGGGGAGATCAACACGCTACAGCCCACCAAGCAAGATTTTTTTTTAAATATGCGATTTTAGTCGGAATTCATCCCCGCGTCCGCCGGAGGACCCCCGAAATCGGTTGGTCGCAGAGTGGCGAGGGCTGAGTGGCGGAGGCTTGACGGCTGCGCTAGTGTGGGCGGGCGATGCCGAAGTTTGCCATATTATCCGATATTCACGCCAATTTGCCGGCGTTGCAGGCGGTGTTGCGGGACGTGGCCAAGGCCAAGGCCAAGCGGCTGGTGTGTGGCGGCGACACGGTCGGCTACGGCGCGAGTTCCAATGCCTGCGTGGAACGGCTGCGCACGCTGGGCGTGAACTCTGTGATGGGAAACCACGATTTCTACACCAACCACATCCGCCGCGACCGGGCGGCCTTGCCTGCCAACCGCGATTGGCGCAAAAACCCGGTGTGGGCCGGCGTGGAGGATGCCGCCCGCACCTTGAGCGATGACAATGCGGCCTGGCTGCGCGCCTTGCCGCACACGTTGGAAATCCCCGGCGGCCTGCTCGCTCATGCCGCGCTGCATCACCCGGAGGAATGGCCGTACCTGCGCTCATTGCGCGATGCCCGTCCCACCTTGGAGCTGTTGCACCAATCCGCTCGCGGCATTGGCTTTTTCGGCCACACCCACCGCCAGGAGATTTTTTACGACCCGGCCGAGGCGGTGACACCCGAGCGGATCAACCCAACGCGGGTGCATCTGCCCGAAGGGGTGGTGTGCGCGGTGATGGTCGGCTCCGTGGGCCAACCGCGCGATGGCGATCTGCGGGCGGGCTGGACCTTGTGGGATTCGGACACCCGGGTGATGGAGTTCCGGCGCACGGAGTATCCGGCGCTGGAAGCGGCTCGTGAAATCATTGCCGCGGACCTGCCCGTGGAATCCGCGTTGCGCCTGCTAGATCAGGACACCGCGCGGGAATTCCACCGCATGCTCGGCGCCTGAGGCCCCTCCTACTACTACTAATATAATGCCAGTCATTACATTGTTGACAACGGCGCTCCGGCGAGCGGCGGGCGGATTAATCCGATTACATCGCCGAATGAACACACCGCATTATGCGTTGGGAGTGCCGAATTGCGGGTCTGATTGTGATTCCTTGAGCCAATCACCCAGGCTTCTTGCACGGTCTTTTCATTTGATTGATTTTCCGTTGATCAGGGACATTGCTGAGACTGTAGAGTGAGCGCATTGTTCGAAAATCCTGGGCCAAGAGAGAGTGATATCCTGCCTGAAC
>JBILFE010000640.1:0-2865 GCA_044351705.1 Luteolibacter sp.
CTGCTGGCCGAATCCGCCGCGGGATTTATTTATGCGTTGTCGCGCACCGGGGTGACGGGGGCGCATGGGGTGCCCTGTGCCAACCTTGGCGAGTTGGTTGCTGCCATCAAGGTCCACACCACGGTGCCGGTGTGTGTTGGCTTCGGCATCAGCACGGCGGAGCAGGCGGCCATGGTTGCCGGCGTGGCGGACGGCGTTATCGTTGGCTCCGCCATCGTCAAACAGATCCAACAGCATCCGGAAAATGCCGTGGCCGCCGTTTGTGCCTTCAGCGCGCCGCTGATTGCTGCGGCCCACTTCGTAGGCGCGTCCGTGAGAACGAGACCCTGTCCTTAGGTTGCTATACAGGAAGATGGCAACCACTGATTTCACTGATGATACTGATTTTGAATAGATTGCACCCTCATGCTCTCCCATCGGACAGGTGCATGTTGTATCTTTCATAATTGATCCAATTCTTTCTGTGAAATCAGTGTAATCAGTGGTTCCTGCAGCCATAACCACCAAGTCCATTTTCCTATTTACGTTGATGCGAATGAGCCGCGGCCCATTGGCAGCACTGACGTCAGGCTTGACGCCAGGCGGGTGGGACGGGCATGCTGCGCCGCATGCGCATTCTCACCGGTCTTCAACCTAGCGGAAAACTCCACGTCGGCAATTATTTCGGGGCAATGGAGCCTGCCGTGCGGCTGCAGGATGAAGGCGAGGCGTTTTACTTCATCGCGGATTATCACGCGATGACCTCGTCGCAGAATCCGGCCGCATTGCGCGACAATGTGCGGGAATTGGCGATCGATTTTCTGGCCTGCGGGCTGGACCCGGCGCGGGCGGTGTTTTTCCGCCAAAGCGCGGTGCCGGAAGTCAATGAACTCGCTTGGATCCTCTCCACGGTGTGTCCGGTATCGTTGCTAGAAAAATGCCACTCGTATAAGGACAAGGTGGCCAAGGGAATTGCCGCCAGCCATGGCTTGTTTGCCTATCCGGTGTTGATGGCGGCGGATATCTTGCTCTACGATTCTAACAAAGTTCCGGTGGGCAGGGATCAGAAACAGCATTTGGAAGTGACCCGTGACATAGCGGTGAAGCTCAACGAGGTGTTTGGGGCGGGCACGGTCATCCTTCCCGAGCCGATCATCCGCGAGGATAAGGCCGCCGTGATCGGGCTGGATGGTCAGAAAATGAGCAAAAGCTACCACAATACGCTGCCGATCTTCGGCGACGAGAAACCGCTTAAAAAGTTGGTGATGCGAATTGTGACCGACTCGACGCCGGTGGAGGCCCCGAAGCCGACGGAGGGCTCGACGATTCTGGCGCTGTACCGGTTGTTCGCGAGCCCGGCGGATTATGCGGCGATGCTCGCCGACCATCAACGAGGCGGCGTCGGTTATGGTGATTTCAAGCAGCGACTCGCGGCGGCCTACTGGGACTTTTTCGCGCCGATGCGTGTCCGGCGTGCGGCCATCATGCAAGACCCGGGCTACGTCGAGCAAGTGCTCGCGCAGGGGGCCGCACGCGCCCGTGAAGAGGCGGCCAAGGTGTTGGATCGCGTGCGCCACGCGGTGGGCTTGCGCTGAACAGCGGCACCCGCCGCAGGGCGGATTTTCAGGCTGGTGAAAAAGTGGCACGTGTTTTGCTTAATGGTGCTTGCTGCTGTGCCACCGGATCTATTTCTGATGGAGCGGCGGCACATGCTAACCACACCCCCACACCCATGATCCATCGATACTTGTATATGAAATCTATCATTCCCGCCTTAGTTGCTTGTTTGGCGTTAGGTGCCACATCCCCCCGTGTCATGGCTCAGGATGCCGCAGCCCCTGTTGCCGCCGCCTCGGTTGAACCAGCGGCGGTTGAACCAGCTGCGGCGGTTCCCAAGGACGCCAACCTGGAGCAACGCATCGCCGATATGGAGCAATATTTCAACAATCTGGCACCGGGTCCAGCGGCCACGGCGAAACCCGAGGAGCAATACAAGTCGAAACTCGCGGGACTGCCCGGACCGGGACACAACGGTTTCATGATGATATGCGCCGCGTTGGTGCTGTTCATGACCTTGCCCGGTCTGGCTTTGTTTTACGGCGGGCTGGTGCGCAGGAAGAACGTGCTTTCGGTGGTGGCGCAATGTTTTGGCATTGCCGGACTGGTGACCATCCTGTGGGTGGTCTGTGGCTACTCCCTGGTCTTCGGCGAACATCCGGCTACCGGCGCGCCCTTCTGGGCTCCGTTTCTCGGAAGCTTGAAATACTGCTTTTTCGAGGGCGTGGATAGTCTGCCTAACACTAACTACACCGCCTGGGTCAGCCAAAACGTGTTTGCGATGTATCAATTGATGTTTGCCATCATCACTCCGGCGTTGATCGTCGGTGCGATTGCAGAACGCATGAAATTTTCCGCCATCATGTTGTTTGTCGCGTTGTGGATGTTCATCGTGTACTTCCCGCTGGCGCACATGGTGTGGGGCTTCGATGGCTTTATGAACGGCGTGTGGAATGGCAGTGCCAAGATCGCGGCCATTGACTTTGCAGGCGGCACGGTGGTGCACATGTCATCCGGTTGGAGCGCGCTGGTGCTGTGTCTGCTGCTGGGCAAGCGCAGGGGTGCCGGCAAAACAGCGATGGCTCCACACAGCATGGTGTTATGCGCCATTGGCACCGGCATGCTGTGGGTCGGTTGGTATGGCTTTAATGCCGGTTCCGCCCTCGCCGCTGACGGCATCGCCGCCAATGCCTTCACCACCACCACCGTTGCCACCGCCGTTGCGTGCTTCGTCTGGCCGGCGCTGGAATGGATCATTAGAGGCAGGCCATCGATTCTGGGTTTCTGCTCGGGTGCGGTCGCCGGCCTGGTGGTGGTGACTCCCGCCTG
>JBILFE010000642.1:0-2855 GCA_044351705.1 Luteolibacter sp.
TGCCAACTCGGCAAGCTGCTCGTGCCCACGCACCCGCCTGAAGCCGCTCTGCGCCCGCAGCAGGGCCACTGCCATCCAGCGTGCTACCTGGTTGGTGTCATCGTGCCAGCGGCAAACGCGGCCAATGGTGCCGCGCGCGTTTCCCATCACGTTTTCAATATGATTGGTGCTCAAGAACGTCACGTTGAGAGTCGCTGGCACGTTGAGTCGGTGAAACGCCAGGATGACATCACGTCGCGCCGAGAGCGCCTCAAATGCGGCGAAGTTGCGCTCCTTCACATACTTCAGCACCCCATCAAAAGCCTCTTCCCCGGCCTCCGCCCCCTGCACTCCCCGCAGGATGTTCATCCGCTCCACAAGCCCGCCCTGATGCTTGTAGGAGAGCTTGGCGCACACCACCCGCTCCACATGCACCAGGCACTCCTGCTCCACCGCATCGGACCAGTAATGCCTCACCGCCTTGGCAATGGCCGCGCTGCCGTCGCGCAGCACCAGCACCCGCCGCTTACGCCCCACCACCAGCCCGCGTGCGACAATCCTGCCTAACAAACCATTCACAACCTCCGCATTCTCGCTGCTGCCCTCCTCGAAATCCAACAGATGTTTGTAGCCCTCCGTGTCGATCGCCATGGCCACCACCACGCAGCGCTCTTTGCCCAGAAAAATGCCGTCAACATACAGTGCCAGCACGTCGATGCCAGTTAGATCACGTACGCGGAACGCCGCGAGCAACTCGTTGCTGCTCGTTCCGGTCATCTTGCCCACACCGGAGCTGGAAGCCCCGTGGGTCATGCCCTCCAGCATCTCGTCAAACATCCCCTTGCTACGCCGGATTTCCGCGTAGGTGTTGAGCAGCACCTCGCACTTCTTGCCGTTCTCCTGCATCATTCGGACCCGTCGTTTCGCAATCGGCTCCTTGCCTGAACTCGTCGTGATCGTCACGGGCTCCGTGCCTGCACGCGAGTAAATCCCGCCGGACGGCAGGTGGCTCTCACCACACAAATCCGTGACCTCCTGCGCGATAATGTCCAAAATCCCCTGCCGCACCATCGCGCGGATCCGATCCTGGAAAACTCCCTTAAAATCCTCAATCCCGACTTGCATCGGGGCCATAATGCCTTTATTTCTCTTCATAGTGTTGGTTGGTTTAAACGTTTGTTCAAAACAGACGGTGTCGGTACACCGTCCGATCAACCAGCACTACTTCATTCTAACAAATTAACGGGAAAAAATCCGCTGCCCCTGTGAGGTCCAGAAACCCCGCGTGTTCGAGCAAGCCACTCTCATTGAGAACGTGGAGGCTGAACTGGAAGGGAATCTGTTGATAGGGGCGTGTGCCTTTCCAGATCGGCACCGCGAACATGGCGGTCTCGAAATCGAGAAAATCAACCCCTTTTTCCCCGCCCTCCGGTCCGGCCACCGGCTCTTCCAACAGCCTTCACCGGGAAAGCAATTTCTTAGCAGTCCTTCCTGACGTCCTGCACCCGCTCAAGCTCCGAGACCTCAACGGGATCGGCAAGAGCATGGAGACGCGCATGCACGCCGCAGGCATCCACACGGTAGAGCGACTATGCGCCGCGCCGAAGGAGAAGCTCCACCATGTCTGGGGTGGGGTCGTGGGCGACCGCTTCTGGCATTTGATCCGGGGTGAGGAAATCCCGGACCTGGTATCGGCCCGCCAATCCATCGGCCACAGCCATGTGCTGCCACCTGACTCGCGCGATCCCGACCGAGCTTGGCCGGTTCTCTGCAAGCTCCTGCACAAGGCTTGCGAGCGACTGCGGTCCCACGGCTTGCTGACCGGCTCGCTCAGGATGCACCTCTCGTACTTCCGCGGCGTCAAGTGGGAGCCTGAGGTCAGGCTGCCGGAGACCGACTGCACCGTGACGCTCATGCGCCAACTTGGGAAACTCTGGCGTGAGAGACCGGACCCGCGCACGCCGCTTGTACAAGTGGCGGTAACGCTCACCCGCTTGGTGGAGCAGGGCAATTACACTCCACAGCTTTTCCCTGATCTCATTCAGGATGACGGGCAGGAGGGGCGGGCCTCTACCACGACCGGATGAAACCCGGCCACCGCGAGCGATAAATCCGACCCGGCAGCTAGGGAGAAATTTAGGACGCTTAGGAAGCCGAACTCGTCGCAGGGCGGGGCTTTGATCCGCCGATGCCGGCCACGGGATCCACCTTTGCCGCCTCCAGCCCTTCAAGCGTGAAGTTGTCAAAACCGTGCTGACGCAGGCGGAGTTGCGGTGCGCGGAGTTCATCCTCCCTCGCTAACGGAAAAATGAACGCTCCCGATATCGGAACCCGCGTTTCTTCCAGAAGCCGGTCACAGTGGAGTACATTTTCGCAATCGCCGTGCCATAGGGCTCCGGACGAAACGCCGCTGCGACCAAAATGACCGGTGTCGAGACAAGCCACGCGATCAGCAACAGAACGATCCAAAGGAGGGGTTCCAAGAAGAAGAACACCACGATCTCAACCAGTAGATTCATGCGATGGTGGCTCCGCGTGCCGCGTACTTTGAGTGATTCCAACCCGACGGCCGGCCTTGGTGTTCTCCGGCGAGAAGTACTGCCCGAGTGTGTTGTTTCGGTTTCATGGTTGTTGGGGTTGGCGAGGTCATGCCTTCCACCACCTAATCCGGAAAATCCGCGCCGGGTTACGCTGAAAAAGACCTTGCTTGCATCCGGGATACGGCCGCCCACTGATCCGGACGAGCGCAATTGACGCATCCGGTTCCTCACGCCACGGCTCCGCCGGGTTTCGATCGGGTCTTTCAGTCGCTCGTCACTTTTACCTTACGTTGTCCTTTCGGTTGGTGGTTTCGGTTGCTGAGCGCCATCCCCGTC
>JBILFE010000641.1:0-2855 GCA_044351705.1 Luteolibacter sp.
GATGTCGATTTTCGCTGTCATGTCCAGGTTTTTCCGGCGATCATCTGATAGATGCTGATGGCGTCCTGAATGAATGAGTCGACGATGACGAGTGTTTCGGCGGCCTTTTCGCCGCTGTAATCGTGAGCGGTGCGGGTCCGGGCATCCGCATACTCGAGCCAAGTGGCCACCGGAGCGGTGAGCAAGCCGTTTTCACCGGCGAGCTTGAGGATGGGCTTCGGACTGCTTGGCACATCGGCAAGGCCAAGCGCGTCGATAAGATGGCGTTTGAGGTCTTTCCAGAGGGTGTCATAAGCCGTTTCGAAACGCTGGATGACGGATTCCGCAATGGCTTCGCGATCGATTGCCATGAGTTCCGGCCGGTCCTTTGCGTGCCGATAGTTCGCGTATTGAAGCTCCAGATGCTTGAGGGCCTTTTCGAGTTTCTCGCTGTCGATCATGGGGATAGGGTACGGGAAAACACGGGTGGTACAATCATTAAGTTAGACGGTCACCGGACCTGCTCATTTTGCTGGATTTTCCCTCACACGATCTTGAGCCGGGCGAGGTCCTGGGTGTCGATCAGACCAATGGGCACTCCCTCGGCATTGAGCACGATGATGTCATCAATGCGGTTTTTGCCGATGGATTTGATCGCCTCCACCGCGAGCGCGTCGGCTTGCACGGTGATTGGCTGGCGGGTCATCAGCTCGGCCACCGGTTTGTCCCCCAGCATCGGGTCTTTTTGAAACGAGCGCGCGAAGTCGCCATGGGTGAAGATTCCCGCCAACTTGCCGATTTGCGTTAGAACCAGGCAGGCGCCGGCTCGGGCGCGGCTCATGGCGTGGAGCGCGTCCATCACCGTGGCCTCGTGCATGACGGTGGGCAGGGCGGCATCGACCCGCATGATGTCGGACACGCGGGTGAGCAGCGCGCGGCCCAGCGAGCCGCCAGGGTGGTAACGGGCGAAATCATCCTCGGTGAAGCCGCGGTCCTCTAACAGAACCATCGCCAGCGCGTCGCCCATCACCAGCATCGCGGTGGAGGAACTGGTGGGGGCGAGATTGAGCGGGCAGGCTTCGCGCACCACCGAGGTGTCCAGCGTCACATCGCTCAAGCGCGACAGCGTGGAGTCGGCCTTGCCCGTCAGTGCGATGACGCTCACATCGAAGCGCTTGATGAACGGCAACAGGTCCAACAACTCGCGCGTTTCCCCGGAATAGGACATCGCCAGCACGGCATCTCCATCAGAGAGCAATCCGAGGTCCCCGTGCAGGGCATTCTGTGAATTTAGCACCACGGCCGTGGCCCCGGTGGAAGTGAGGGTGGCGGCAATCTTGTGGCCGATGTTGCCGGATTTGCCGATGCCGATGACCACGATTTTGCCGCGCTGGTCGAGCGTGCGGTGCAGAATCTTCACCGCCTGAATGAAATTTTCATCGAGACGTTCCGCCATGCGGCGCAGGCCCTCGGTTTCCATCTCAATGACGTTGCGCGCGCGGGTCAAGTGGTCCATGCCAGCCATCACAAAGTGGAACCCGCCCAATTGCAAGCCCAGAGCAGCCGCGATTGGCTTAATCAGCCTCGCTTCAAGGAATCGCCATGATCGTAAAAACAGCCCATTTCTTGATCAGTGTCATCAGTGGTTTCCATTTTCCTTTGGAAAGTTAGGCACCCGCTGCACTGACCGAGATTCTCTAACGCGAGCCGATCGCCCTGAGCGCAGACAGGGCGTTTGGCTGACAACAAATATAATGCCTTACATTATATAATTGACTGCGACAGTTATATGCGGTTCCCTTGCTGCATGAAAAAAACAGCAGTGGAGAGGATGGATGCGACGATGGAAGCCAAGCCACGAGTGCTCTCGCCTCTGGACCGGATTGAATCGCCGACGGGTGCCTGCCTCGGCCGGGTGTTTGCACGCGGCTGGAAAGGGCGGCGGCAACGGATCGTGGTGAGTGCTGAGGAGGGGGCGAGCTATCACATCATGAGCCGCACCGCGGGCGGCGAGCGCTTGCTCGGGGACACGGAAAAAGAAGCGCTGCGCCGCCTGATGTGGCGCTTGACCCGCTTCGCCGGGGTGGAAATCCACACCTACGCGGTGATGGACAACCATTTCCATATCCTCGCCCGGGTGCCGGCCCACAACTCATTTGTGGAGAAATTCGTTGGCCCAGGTGGTGAGGCGCGCTTGCTGGAGCACCTGCGCCTGCTGTATTCGCGGGCGTACATCGCGGCGCTGCGGGCGGAATTGGCGGACTTGCGGCAGCACGGGATGGAGGCGGAGGCGCTCATCGCCGGTTATCTGCGGCGGATGTGCAATCTACCGGTGTTTGTGAAGGAGCTGAAAGAGAGGTTTTCGCGGTGGTATAACAAGCACCGGAGTCGGCGCGGGACGCTGTGGATGGAACGCTTCAAAAGCGTGCTGGTGGAGGACGGCGAGGCGCTGCGGACGATGGCCGCCTACATCGATCTGAACCCGGTGCGCGCGGGGATGGTCAAGGACCCGAAGGATTACCGATGGTGCGGCTACGGGGAAGCGATGGGCGGCGGCACGGCAGCACGGAGCGGGTTGTGCGGCGTGGTCGGGCATGCAGATGGCGGCGCAAAAGCCTGGGACACACCGGCCACGGCAAAAGGCATGAGCGCTGCGGAAGTGTACCGGTGCTGGTTGTTTGAAAACGGCCGTGAGCGGTCGGGTGCCAGTATCGGCGGAGCAAAAAAAAAGCGGGCGGGGATTGGCAGCGAAGCCGCCGCCGCGGAGAAACAACGTCAGGGGAAATTGAGCCGTGGCGCGTTGTTGCGCTGCCGGGTGCGGTATTTCTCCGACGGCTTGGTGCTGGGCACGAAATCCTATGTGGACGGGGTGTTTG
>JBILFE010000726.1:0-2846 GCA_044351705.1 Luteolibacter sp.
GCTTGAGTGTGCCCGCGCTGACCGTGGTGGCGCCGGTGTAGGTGTTGAGGCTCTTGAGCGTGAGCGCGCCGCTGCCGGCCTTGGTCAGTGCGCCGCTGCCACTGACCACCCCGGTGAGGGTGGATACCGCGCCGCTGGCGGTGACCTCCACCGCACCGCTCAGGGTGATGCCGCCGGTCACCGTGGCGGTGGCTCCATCTAGCAACATGGTGGCGCCGTGGTTGCCGTCGAGCGTGATGGCGCGAGCCAGCGTGGCGGTGCCGAACAATTCCAATCCGGTGTAATTTTTTGCACCCAGATGGTTGCCGAAGGTATAGCTGCCGCCACCGGTATCGCTGGATCCGTTCAGGCGGAAGGAATTGCTGCCCGACCAAATGAACGCGCCGACGCTGCCCGCGCCTCCATTGTTAGAATCCAGCAGGATGGAGTGGGTCAGCCCTTTGTAGGCGAGGGTGGCGCCGTTGATGGTGATCGAGTTGCCGGCGGCGATCGTGAGCGTTGGCGTGGCTGATTTGAGCTGCAGAATGCCACCGGTATCGACCGTGACCGTGTTGCCGGTGGAAAATGCGCTGCCCGCCACGATGCCGGTATTGATTTCAAGCAGGCCACGGCCATCCGCCCCGCCCTGCACCAGCGCTCGATTGTTGTTGGCGGCGGCACTTGAGTTGCCGACCATGAGCCAATTCAGATTGGACACCACCCCGCCATTGGTGACGGTCAAGGTGTTGTTCACACCCGTCATGGTGCCGCCACTGCCCGCGGTTGTGCCGCCGTTGCCGATGTTGATTTGGCTGGCCGCCATGGCCCATGTCGACCCTGCGCCGGTGACAGTGACATAGTTGTTGAAGACCGTGTTAGCGGTGCCGATGTTGGCAAACTGCGCGCTGCCCATCGTCACGAGGCCGCCATCGGCAATGAGCACACCATTGTTGTTGTCGACAAACGTGCCGCCGGTGCCACCCCAGCCAATGTATAAATTGTTCGCGACGATATACCACTGCGACCCGGCACCAGTGACTATGACTTTGTTGTCCTTGGCCCGGTTTCCGATGTTAGACCGATCACTGTTGCCACCACCCGAATACACATAGCCGCCATTGGATATGGTCAGGGTGTTGCCGTTGCCGCCCTGGCCGCCGTTGGATGCCGAGCCAAGGTAGAGCCGGTGCGTGCTAGCACCGGGGTACGCGCCCCGCAGCAACCTCGAACCGGTGCCCGTGACGGTGACCGAGTTGTTGTCAGAACCCACGGCGCTGCCCAGATACGTCTGCAGATCACTCAGCACGCCACCCCCGCTGATGACCAGCGAAGAACCCGAGTTGACCGTCGTGGCGGCACCGGCCGTTAGGCTGCCGCCGTTGGTGATAGCCAGTGTGCCGGCGCTAACCGCCGTTGCACCAACCAGCGTGCTGCCCGTACCGGTAAAGGTTAGAGTGGAGGGGCCGATCTTGGTCAGGCCAGCGGTGCCGGTTAGAGTGGCGGAAACCAGCATGGCCCCGGTGCCGGTGCCGCCAAAGGTGGTGCCGGCGGCAAGATTGAGGGGATTGCCGATGACCACCGGGTTGGCCGTGTTCTGGTTGACCACGGGGTTGGCGCCGGCCAACTGGAGCGAGCCACCGAGGAGCGTCACCGCCGGATTGTCAAAATTGATCCGGTTGAGAATGAAGGGATTTTCGCTGCGGTCGTTGGTGCAGGTGTAGGTGCCGGACACACTGAAGATCAGGGCGGTCGTGGTCGCGGATGCCGGGGCACTCGCCCAATTGCAACCCTCCGACCACACGCCGCCGGCCGGGTTGCTCCAGGAGCCATTGGCCGCACCGATCATAATACTCACGGCCGCCTCGGTGGAAGTAACTCCCCCGCTGCTGACGGTGAATGTAAAGCTGTCCGCGCCGAGGTAATTGGCAGCGGGCGTGTAGGTTAGATTGGGCGGAGTGCCGGCTAGTGTCCCGTGTGCCGGCCCCCTAGCAATGGCATAACTGAGCGATGCCCCATCCACCCCGCTACCGGTGAGCGTGATCGCCCGGGGCATGTTTAGGACCAGCGTCACCGACTGCGCGTTGGCCGCCAGGCCCTGGATCATGTACAACATCGTTTCGGCAAATGCCTTGCCGAGCAGAATGAAAAACCGGCCCTCACCATAATAGTGGTATCCCTGGTTGGAGGTGGCACGATCGAGCATGGCCTGCTCTGCGGCGGTGATTGGATTGGTCGTTAGATCGCGATCCATGTTGAGCCAACCGGCCGTCTTGATGGCCACGATAGCCGGGTGCAACAGCGGGGCGCTCTCGATGGCCTTGGCATTGCCTTGCAATGCCGCCACCGTGTTGATGAAGCGATGGCCGTCGCGCACCACCTTCTGATTGCCAATTTCGTTCTTCACGCCGTTGACGCCCATGACACCGACGACCACCTTCATGTTAGGAGCGGCGAATTCCGCGCGCAGGTCATTGATGAGACAGACCAGATTCGCGCCATATTCCTGCGCGCCCGCAGCATTGAACTGGTCATTGTAGCCTTGGAACCACACGAAGCCGGCGATTTCATATCCCGCCGCCGCGTTATAGGCCGGAAAGTGTGTCTTGAGGTTGTTCAAGGTGTCATGGACGATGCCGATGAGCACCCGATACTGGTCGCCGACTTGATCCGCGGTCATGCCGGCGGGCACCCCGGCGCTGGGCGGCCTGAAATTCTGATAGAGACTCTGCCCGCCGGGACCATACTTGATGAGCAGCACCTGCTCGTCGAACGCCTCACCCATGTAATAGCCGAAGGCATATTCCGGGCCGATCTTGGTGCCCAGCACGTTGTAGTTGTTGCGCCCGCCGAATCCGGGTTGGAGGATG
>JBILFE010000052.1:0-10517 GCA_044351705.1 Luteolibacter sp.
CCCGGCCACCAAGGCACCAAGGCACCAAGGCACCAAGGCACCAAGGCACCAAGGCACCAAGGCTCCAAGGCACCAAGGCACCAAGGCACCAAGGCCGTGATATCCGCTAGATCCGGTGCCCGGAAAACCCCGGCCCATCCCAGCCGGATATACGCACCCGTCGTAAAGAAATCCTTGTTATATCAAGGACTTACGCCCATCCTTCCGCCGTAACCCCTCCCGGATATCACTTCCGCAGGGGCTACGAATAAACACTGTTAGACCATTCTACACAATGACATCGGCAACCATCAAACTTTTCCTGCCACGCGGGGACGCAAAGAGCCTCAGGACAGCTGAGATTTCCAATTGGACAGGCAAGGCAGTGGCAGCACCGAGAACGGAACTGGACGAACTACTGCGACGCGAAGAACTCGACAAGTCAGGCGTCTATATTCTTTCCGGTACCGACCCGTTAACCGGCTTCCCGCGTGCATACATCGGCGAGGCAGAGGTTATTCGTGAACGCCTCAAACAACACAAAGCGAAGGAATTTTGGATTACTGCGATTGTGTTCGTTAGCAAGGACGAGAATCTGACAAAGGCCCATGTGAGGTATCTTGAGGGACGACTTATTTCCGAGGCGATAAAGGTTGGTAGATTCGCGCTGGAGAACTGCCAGGCGGGCGGATCTAAACTTCCAGAGTCCGACCGTGAGGATATGGAGGTTTTTCTTTCTCGCATACGACAGCTTCTTCCCGTTCTTGGCTCAGAGCTTTTCGTCTCCATAGCCCCGCAGCAGTCAGCCAGCAAGCAGGCTGGCGGTCAGCTTGTCTGCCGCATCAAGGGCGCTCAGGCATTCGGTCAGCGGACTCCCGACGGCTTCGTGATTTTCCGAGGCTCAACCGCTGTATTACAGGAGCGCCCAGCGACCCTGAGGCGACAACCATATTTGGTCCAGCTACGTAATAAGCTTGTTGCCGAGGGCACCCTTACCGAACAAGATGGCTTTTATGTCTTCACTAAGGACACCGAATTCTCGAGTCCTAGCGCGGCGGCGTCCGTCATTCATGGGGGCGGTGCGAACGGTTTAACCGAATGGAGAACTGAACATGAAAAGAGCCTTATACAACTCGACGAACGGGTCTAACAAGTCGGTGGATGCGACGGCGAGAAGCCCCGTAGTTAGTTCGGAGTCCCCCGCGCCGACGCATCACCTTTAACGTTCTGCCCATAAAACCGTTTTCCCAACCACGAATCACACGAATTTTCACGAATAAGAAACGCGTTGCCGGGTGATGGAATCAAAATATTCGTGTCCATTCGTGGTTAGAAACTTCAAGTGAGATTCAGGAAAACAGCTTCCGGTCCAGCGAGCGGTATTGGATCGCCTTCAGGATGTGGTTAGGCGGATGTTAGGAGATCCTGCCAGGTCCGCCGGAGTTCGGGCCACCTTGAGGATGCGGTCATGGGCGCGGGCGGAGAAATTGGAGTTCCTGCCGGAGCGGGTATAATTGTGGGCAATCTTCTTGGCAGATGGAGACCTGCGGGTATTCTGCGGTGCAAGCAAATCCCCGCCCAAAAATTTCTTATGCTGGTTGAGTGTGCGAGATACATGAGGCGCCGAATGGTGGACGGAGCTGACACGCTGACGTTCACCCGCCATCACGACCCGCCGGCGAGCCTGTCCGGCGAGCCGAACGCACTTTACGTCCATATCCCGTTTTGCCGCCACCTGTGTCCGTTTTGCCCTTACAACAAGATCGCTTATGACACCGACCTCGCCGCCCGCTACATTCGGTCCCTGCGCGCTGAGATTCGGCGCGCGGGTGAACGCTACGGGCGACTGAAGATTGACTCGCTGTATTTCGGTGGCGGCACGCCAACGGTGGTGCTCGACGAGTTGGGCGGTGTGATTGACGAATTGCGAGAATGCTTCGTGGTGTCTGGTCCAGCCGCCATTGAGACCACCCCGACCGACGTTACCCCGGAAAAAGCCACAGCCATGAGACACCTTGGTTTCGGGCTGGTCAGCCTCGGGGTGCAAAGCTATCAGGACCGGTTTCTCCGTCACATCGGTCGCCCATATGACGGAGCTGCGGCAGGCCGCGCCTGCTCGATCCTCAAGGACACAGGATTCCAGACGCTCAACTTGGACCTGATGTTCGCTTTGCCCGGCCAATCCACCGCAGATCTGCGACGCGATTTGCTAGAAGCAATCCGCCACGAACCCGAACAGATCACTTGTTATCCGCTGTTCACCTTCCCCTATGCCTCCGTGGGCCGCTGGGTCGCCAGCAACCGCGTCGTCGTTCCAAACCACCGGGTGCGCTGGCAAATGTATCGCATGATCTGTGAAATTCTGGCGGAACACGGCTATGTGCGGGCTTCCGTTTGGAGTTTCATGCGCAATACCACCGCGGTATTTTCTTCAGTGACGCGCGACCGCTATCTGGGATTAGGCGCCGGCGCCGCCTCTTTCAACGGACGTATGTTCACCTTCAACACGTTTTCTGTGCCCGCATACAATGCGGCCCTTGGCGAGGGCCGGTTCCCTACGGCAATCGGCATGCCAGTGAGCGCCAGACTGGAACGCATGTTCTGGTTGTACTGGCGGCTCTATGAAACGAGCGTGCCCAAAGTGGCTTACCACGAGCGCTTCGGCCGTGATGTGGAGCGGGATTTCTCCGGGATTTTCCGCTTGCTGCGTACCTTCGGCTTCATCGAGAAGGATACCGAGGAATCGCTGGAGCTCAATACACTTGGCTGCCATTGGGTGCATCTCGCCCAGAACCTGCTTGCCCTCAATGACGTCAACACGGTCTGGTCTGCCGCACGCGCGTCCCCTTTCCCAGAGCGCATCGCTTTATGAAGTCATCCTTCCAACAGGCTTTGCCACGGGCACTCGTGCTTGTCGCCGTCATCGGCTTGGCGGCACAGGCAACAAGCGTGGCAGGGCCGCCAACCGAGGCCGGGGCAACCTTTACCAGGCACGGGGCAACCTATACGGCGCGGCATGTTCTCCACAGTTCTCTCCAGACCGCGGATCTTCTATCCATTTGTTTCGATTTCAAACACCTGCAGGGGTTTTACCACGAATCAGAACTCAGGCTGCTCAAGATAGAACCTGACAGCCAGACAGTGGAATACCGCGGCGACTATAAGGTTTGCACATCCACCGCCGCCTATAGGAAAACGCTCGAACTTCCGCTTCATACCGTCCGCTTCACACTGCTCTACCATCAGGTGTCAGGATGGGGGATGCCTGTCATGACAGCTTCAACTGGAAGTTATGTCATCAGCGATACCGACAAACTCCGTACCATCACCTACGAGCAGAGCGTCACCCTGAAGCACGAGATAGGCGCCCTTGATTGGGCGATGATCCAACGGAAAACCACCGGCTTCTTCACCGACTTCGACTCATATATCAGGAAACAGGAGACACTGCTGGCGCGTCCGGCTGACTCACGAAAACCCGCAACCCCGCCATGAACTGGAGCGCGACGACGGCATGCGCCATCCACGGCGCCCAATATCTCTTCCAGACCCGACTGCTGCGGCGGTCAATCCCTTTCATCGGCGGATTTGTCCTGACCGAGCAGTGCAATCTCGGCTGTGCGCACTGCACCGTCGCCAATACCGGCATCCCTGACATGACATGGAATGAGGTGTGCCACGGACTGGAGAGCCTGCGCCGCAAAGGTATCCGACTGTTGGCGATTACCGGTGGCGAACCAATGCTGTGGCGTGACGGCAAGCGGCGCCTGGAGGATGTGCTGGCGCATGCCCGGAACCTGGGGTTTCTGGTGAGCAGTCTTTATACCAACGGCACCCTGCCACTCCAAACCTCGGCCGACACGGTTTTCGTCAGCATTGATGGCCTGAAGCAGACCAGTGAACGTCTGCGCGGCAATGACCATGACAAAGTCTTGTCTAACATACGTAATTCACTCCATCCGAACCTGATCGTGAACTGTACCCTCAACCGCCGCAATGCGGACGAACTGGAGGAATTCACGGCTTTCGTGGCGGGAATCCCGCAGGTCAAGGCGGTCTCCTTTTATTTTCACACGCCGTATTATGGCATGGACAACCTGTTCCTCTCGCTGGAGGAAAAGCGCCCGATCATCGACCGAATTCTGGCACTCAAGCGCCACTACCCGATCTGTAATTCCACCGCTGCCCTGCGGGACGTTCGCAACGATTCCTGGCAACGCCCCACCGACGTTTGTGTGGTTTATGCACGCAACCGGGAATTCCGCTGCTGCCGCGCAATCGGCAACCGTGAAGCCTGCGACAACTGCGGCTATATGGGCTATCCGGAAATCCTATCTCTCTTGAAGCTCCGCCCAAGTTCGATCCGCGAGGCCCTGGCCTATTTGCCCAAGGGGAATGGCTGAATCTCGAGAATGCAGTTGAGGTATCCACAATTGATCGCGATCGGTCAATTAAGGAGCCGCAGCAGGATCTTCATGGATGGACTGATCAAGGCCTTTTGGTGATTTGGAGTTCGATGTTTGGAAGCTCGATTTTGCTGAGCTTATTCCTAGCACGCTGGCTGGGCAAATTCGAGAATACATTGCCGAATCGGGTCCCCGGGAGTGATTAGCTCCCGGGTCCCACACCACCCCTGCGTACGGCTTTGGCGACACTTCGTTTCGCCCATGCAGTCACAATAACCCAACAATATTGGGTGCTGCGAAGTCGTAGCGCAGCGGAGACTTCGACTGCGCCCACGAGCACTTTGTCCTTTCCTCATGCGGGATGGTCCGCTTGACTCGTCACATGTCCGCCACGATCCGCCTCACGTCCGACGTCCAGCTTGGCATTGTGCCGACCCATTTCGGGTTTGTCGGAGGGCTGGTGCCGGATGAATCCGGCAAGTTGCCGCGCGATGACGCGGGTGCCATCCGGATTGTGTCGGGGATGCGGGAACTGTGTGACATAACGCCTGTGAAAATCAGCCGCGTGCAAGTGTCGTATTTCCCGGGAACCGATCGTGCGGATCTCGATGAACTCGTCGTCGGCCTCAAGGCGCTCGAGTTAGAAGTGGATTTCATCCTCATGGTGGGTGGCGTCAACCCGATGAATCCGGCGGACGAAGATGCTGTAATCGCGCAGTTGTTGCCGGGACTCAAGGTCGCCATGGCCTATGGCGCCGGCAACGTTGCATCCACCTCCATCGAGGCCTGGATGAATCCGCTGGAAACCCGCCGCGACGGCGCGGACTTCGAGGCGGCGGTCGCACAAAACGTAAAAGTCCACCTGCGCGCTTATGAAGAAGCCGGGTTGGCCGGCTCATGCGTTGAGAGCTGGCACATCGAATTCCTCCGCCCCGGGGAATTCAAGACCTTCACCAATCTGGAGCGCAGTTGGGCATTTGTCAGCGCCGCCAACAAGGCCCTCGGAAAAATTTTCTTCAAGCAATTGGTGGATGCCGCCCATTGTGGGGATTCCGGCCTGGGCATGGCGGAAAACGCGGCGCTCATCGCCAGCATCGCGGCAGCAGGCGAGCTCGGGATGTTTCATGCCTCGGCGAAAACCACCCGCGGTTGCCTCTCCACTGATGACGGTTGGATCGGCGCGCTTCTAACAGCAACGGCGCAAACCGGCGGATTGCGCCGGGTGTTTGTCGAAATCTTCGATCACACCGACCCGGCGCTCGAAGCGCTCCGCATGCTCGATCCCGGCCACGGCATCGACACCCGCGATGGCCGCAGCCTCAATCAAGTGGCCGCCGATGGGCTGGCGGATATCGCCCGCCGCCTCAACCATCTCACCCGCCGCGGCATCCTCAATCCGTTAGCCCGGTGATGAATCCACTGCACCTTTCGCTGCCGCTGTCAACAACAGAATGTCTGGCATTATGTTTGATGTCAGTCCGCCAAACGCCCTGTGAGACTCGCCCTGCTGTCGTTTCTGCGCTTGCATCGTGGGCCGCATCGACCATGCTGGCGGTCCCACCATGAATCCCCTGAAAGGAAAAGTTCTCGTCGCACAAGGCGGAGGTCCCACCCCGGTTATCAATCAGAGTGTCGTCGGAGTCACCTTGGAAGCCCGTAAATTCAGCCAGGTCACCTCCATTTACGGGGCGGTTCACGGGGTGCGCGGCATCATCGAAGAAAACTTCATCGATCTGACGCGCGAGACCACGCACAACCTCGAACGGGTGGCCAACACGCCGTCCTCCGGCCTGTTATCGACCCGCGACAAACCCGACCAAGAATACTGCGCGCGCATGTTCAAGGTGATGCAAGCCCATGACATCCGCTACTTTTTCTACATCGGTGGCAATGATTCCTCAGATACCGTGCGCATCATCAATGAACAAGCCAACGCCGCGAGCTATGAACTGCGCGCCATCCATATTCCCAAGACCATCGACAACGACCTGGCTGAAAACGACCACTGCCCGGGGTTTCCCTCCGCCGCCCGCTACGTGGCCCAGGCCTTCATGGGCGTGAATCTCGACAACCGCGCCCTCGGCGGCGTCTATATCGGCATCATCATGGGCCGCCACGCCGGCTTTCTAACCGCCGCGTCCGCGCTCGCCCAAAAGCACTCCGATGACGGCCCGCACCTGATCTATATGCCTGAACGCGCGTTTGACACCGCGCAGTTTCTAACGGACGTGGACCGCGTTGTCGCCAACCACGGATTGTGCACCATCGCCGTCTCGGAAGGCATCTCCGATGCCAGCGGCGAAGCGATGATCACCAAGCTGATGCAAACCGAGGAACGCGACGATCATGGCAACGTCCAACTCTCCGGCACCGGTGCCCTCGGTGACCTGCTGTCCGACACCATCCGCCGCGAACTCAAACTCAAGCGCGTGCGCGCCGACACCTTCGGGTACCTGCAGCGCTGCTTCATCGGCTGTCGCTCGGACCGCGATGCCCACGAAGCGCGCGAGGTGGGTGAAAAAGCCGTCCAATTCGCGATGTGGGACAACGTCGACGGTTCGGTGGTGATTCGCCGACCGGTGCTCGATTACCACGTGGACTACGCGCTGGTGCCCTTGGACAAGGTGGCCGGCAAAACCCGCCACATGCCCGACAACTTCATCAATGCCACAGGCAATGGGGTGACGGCCGACTTCCATCACTATTGCCGGCCGCTGCTAGGCTCCGGCGTCCCCGAGACCCACCGTCTGCGCGCCCCGGCGGTGCCCAAGCTTCTCAGCATCTGACGCCCCTAACAATTTTACCGCCACGCCTGCTTTCCAAACCAACCCCCAATTCTCATGAATCATCCCCAACCATTCCAAATATCCCGCCGCTCGTTTCTCCGCCGCTGCTCCGCCACCGCCGCCGCGACCGGCTTGCCGCTATGGTTCGTCGAGCACGAATTGGCCCGCGCAGCGGAACCCGCCAAGGCCCTCTCACCTAACGAGCGTCCCGCCATCGCGCTGATCGGCTGCGGTGGCCAGGGCAGCGGCGATGCAACCAATGCCCAGCGCTTCGGCGATGTGGTGGCCGTGTGCGATGTGGATATGAACCACGTCCAAAGCGCCGCGAAACGATTCACCAAGGATGGCAAGGTGCCGGAGAAATTCAGCGACTTCCGCAAGTTGTTAGAGCGGAAGGACATCCATTGCATCATCAACGGCACGCCGGACCACTGGCACAGTTTGATCAACATCGCCGCCGCCAGGGCCAACAAGGACATCTATTCGGAGAAGCCGCTGACCTTGACCCTTGATGAGGGCAAACACGTGGTCAAGGCGGTACGTGACAACAAGGTGGTGTTGCAAACCGGCACCCAACAGCGCAGCAACGAGCGCTTCCGCATGGCCTGTGATCTGGTCCGCAACGGCCGCATCGGCAAGCTCAAGGAAGTCACCGTGTGGTTGCCGGCCGGGCGGCGCGAAGGCCCCTTCGCCAGCAAACCCGTGCCCGCCGAACTGGACTGGAACTTTTGGCAGGGCCAGGCACCCAAGGTGGATTATGTTCCCGAGCGCTGCCATGTGTGGTTCCGCTATTGGTATGAATACTCGGGCGGCACCATGACCGATTGGGGTGCCCATCACATGGACATCGGCTACTGGGCGATCGGCCTGCCGGCGCCCACCGGGATTTCCAGCAAAGCGCTGACGATCCCGATCCCGGGCGGCTACACCACCATCGCCGATTATGAAGTGAAGTTCACCTATCCAAACGGTGTGGTGTTCAATGTGCGCTCGACCCGCGACGATGATCCGTTCGGCGGCGTGGTCAAAAAGGACGGCCAACGTAACGGCATCCATTTCGAAGGCAGCGATGGCTGGATCTGGGTCAACCGCGATCAGATCAAAGCCACCGACCGGGAAATGCTCACCAAGCCGCTGCCGGAAGATGCCGAGCGCCTCTATGTTAGCAACGATCACATGGGCAATTTTTTCGATTGCATGCGTACGCGCAAGGATCCGATCTGCGATGTGGAAGTCGGCCACCGTTCGGCCTCGGTTTGTCACCTCGGCGCCATCTCGCTGCGCACCGGCAAGAGCCTCCAGTGGGATCCGGCCAAGGAGGAATTTGTAGGCGACAACGCCAAGGAAGCCAATTCCTATGCCGCGCGCGAAATGCGCAAGCCTTACGATTACAGCTTTGTCGCTTGAGGCGTGGCCGGCGCAGGCGGCCCCGCACTCCGGACTTGGCTGAGCACCGCCTGGCGCAGGACGGCGAGCAACTCACGGCTGGCGGGGCTCAGCCCGGTGCTCCATTGGTTGAGCGCCGCGTCCTGGGCAAGGACGGGAATGGCGGCGGCGGTGAAGTGGTGGTTTGTTAGATAGTGGCGAGCCTCCTCCTCGGTGGCCAGACTGAAAAGGCCGGCGTAAAACCACGGTTTGGGATCGATGGTGTGGTCCGGTCCGCGGCTCAAGGCGCGGGCCATCTCACACGCGGCCAGGAGGCGGGTGGGGTCGGTTTGTTCGAGGTAATCGAGCCAGGCGGCGGTGGTATCGGCCAAGCCACCGCGCACAAACCAACCGCGGTTGATGCGCCTGGCCCATTCGGTTAGATTGGAGGTGTCGCGGTGTTTCATCGGTTTCATTTACAACTTCTCCGAAGTTGCAAATGGTGAAAATTCAAAACCAAAAAAAAATCCGTGTAATCGGTGTAATCTGTGGTTTTCCTCCCCCATTGCATGAATTCGACTGCGGATTTCGGGTTGAAATCAGTGTCATCAGTGTCATCAGTGGTTTCCATATTCCTTTTGCACGCGCATGCGCCAGGCGGGTGATGAGGGAGCCAAGTTAAAAACCGTTAGCCACCGTCAGCGCGTCAGGCGTAGCTGCGGATGGAAACGTGGACATCTTCGAATTTGAGCGGCTCCTTGTGGAGCACCGGTGGCGCCTCCGGGCCCGCGTATTCCCAGGCCGAGACATGGGAGAAATTCGCATCATCGCGCTTGGCCTCACCCGGTTGGGTGTTGCCGGCGATGACGTCGGGATCCTGGTCGAAGAACTGGTGTTCGAGGCGGAAATGTCCGCCGCAGGATTCCTCGCGATCACGCGCGTCGTAACACATGACTTCGGCGAATTCGAGGAAGTCGGCGACACGCCCGGCCTTCTCGAGTTCCATGTTGGCATTTTCGCCGGAGCCGGGGATGCGCACGTTCTTCCAGAATTCCTCGCGGATGGCCGGGATTTTCGCCAGCGCTTCGGTTAGACCTTCGCGGGAGCGGGCCATGCCGCAATGGTCCCACATGGTCATGCCCAGTTCGCGATGGAAGGAATCAACCGTGCGGCGGCCTTGGATGGCCAACAGCTTGCCGGTGCGCTCGCGCACTTCCACTTCGGTTTGCTTGAACTCAGGCATCGTGGTGCTGATGCTGCCCGGCTTCTGGGTCACCAGATAATTTGCCAGCGTGGTGGGGATGACAAAGTAGCCATCGGCGAGCCCTTGCATCAGCGCCGAGGCGCCGAGACGGTTGGCGCCGTGGTCGGAGAAATTCGCCTCGCCGAGCACATGCAGGCCCGGCACGTTGGACATCAGGTTGTAATCCACCCACAACCCGCCCATGGTGTAATGGACGGCCGGATAGATCATCATCGGTTTTTGATAGGGGTCCTCGCCGGTGATTTTCTCATACATCTGGAACAGATTGCCATAGCGCGAGCGGATGGTTCCCTCGCCCAGACGCTTGGTGGCGTCGCGGAAATCGAGGTAAACCCCCAGCCCGGTGGGAGCAATGCCACGCCCATCGTCGCAGGCTTCCTTGGCGGCGCGCGAGGAAATGTCACGTGGCGAGAGGTTGCCGAAGGACGGGTATTTGCGCTCCAGATAGTAATCCCGATCATCCTCGGCCACATCCGCGGGATTCATTTGTTTGTGCTGAAGCTGCTGGGCGATTTGCTTGGATTTGGGCACCCAGATGCGGCCGTCATTGCGGAGCGACTCGGACATCAGGGTGAGCTTCGATTGGTAATCGCCGCTGACCGGAATGCAGGTCGGGTGGATCTGGGTGAAGCATGGATTGGCGAACAAGGCGCCGCGCCGCGCCGCCCGCCAAGCCGCGGTGACATTGCAACCCATCGCATTGGTGGAAAGGAAAAA
>JBILFE010000643.1:0-2840 GCA_044351705.1 Luteolibacter sp.
TGCCGCAGTCTCAACCAGGTTGAGCTCGCCTACACCGATGCCATCGCGCTTGGCTTTGACATTCCGGTGCGCATGTCCGGGGACATCGCCGGCACTCCCGGTTGCATGTTGATGGGACCGCACGGCTACTTCCAGCTCGACGAAGGGGTGATTCGCGCCCAGCCACACGCCCACATGCGCCCGGATGATGCCGCGCACTACGGGGTGAAGCACCTCGATGTGATGAAACTCAAGGTCCACGGCCCGCTCGGCATGACTTTTGACAAGCTCGTCGTGCGCGTCGATCCCTCCTTCAAGCTCGAAGTCCACATCGATACCGATGAAGGCAATGCCTGCGGACTCAAGCCCGATACCTTCTGTGAACTCATCCGCCAAACCCCAAATCCTAAATCTTAAATCTTAAATCCTAAACCAAGAACATAGCGTCAATTCTCGATTCTTCCTCTTCGTTTGGAATTTCATGCTTCGGATTTAATGCTTTCCTCTCCAACCCCACCCCCCAAACCACCACCACCACCATGAGCACTGCACTCGGCATGATCGAAACCAAAGGCTACGTCGGTAGCGTCGAAGCCACCGACGCGATGGCCAAAGCCGCCAACGTCCAACTCGTCAGTCAAATCCAAATTGGCGGCGCCTTCATCACCGTCATCGTCAAAGGCGACGTCGGCAGCGTCAAAGCCGCCGTCGATGCCGGCGCGGATGCCGCCGGACGCGTCGGCGAACTCATCGCCTCTCACGTCATCGCCCGCCCGCATCCTGAACTCCTCAGCCAATTCGGCCTCGCCTGATCCCAATCCAACCCTTTACCACCTGTAACTCGACACCACCATGGCCAAACAAGCAATCGGCATCATCGAAACCAAAGGTTTCATCGCCCTCATCGAAGCCTCCGACGCCGCCCTCAAGGCGGCCGACATCAAAATGACGGGCTGGGAAAAAATCGGCTCCGGCCTCGTCACCGGATTTTTCACCGGTGACGTGGCGGCGGTCAAGGCCGGCCTGGATGCGGCGGCGGCATCCGCCTCGCAGCTCGGCACCGTCACCTCCGTGCAGGTCATTCCGCGTCCCCACGACGATCTATCGAAACTGGGCGCGTGGATGGGATGATAGACGGAAGACTCAAGACTTGAAGACGCAAGACGCAAGATGAAGAAAGTTATCAGTTATCAGTTATCAGTTAATAATATTTGCTCTACTTTCACTCATGTTTTTCCTGCCTTATCTCTTCTCTTCTCTTCCTCTTCTCTTGTGTCTTGCAGTCTTGTGTCTTGTGTCTTTCTGATAACTGATAACTGATAACTGATAACTGGTCACCTCTCTCCCCCATGCTCATCCTCGTTGCCAACCTTGGCTCGACCTCCTTCAAGTACCGGCTGTTCCGCATGGAAGAGCAGGGTGGGGAGGTCATTGCCAAGGGCGGATATGAGCGTGTCACCGATTATGCCGCGGTGATTGATGACGCGCTGGCCACCTTGCAGCGCGATGGCATCATCGGCAGCATCGATGACATCGACGCGGTGGGTTTCAAGACCGTACTCGGCAAGAACCTGAGCGGCTGCGTGGTGGCCGACCAACACGTGATCGATGCGCTGGAAGGATTCACCGCGGTGGCTCCCGCGCACAATCCGCCCTACGCCGCCGGCATCCGCCAGTTTGGCAAATCGCTGCCCAAGGCCCGCCTCGTCGCGCTCTTTGAAACGGCGTTCTATCAATGGACCACGCCGGCCTCGGCCACCTATGCGGTGCCCGGCCCATGGCGCGACATTGGTATCCGGCGTTATGGCTTCCATGGTGCCAGCCACAAATTCATTGCCGAGCGATCCGCCGAGCTGTGCGGGCGTGAAGACGTCGCCCGCGTCGCCCGCCGCCTCTATCTGGACGGGCCGCAACCGCTGGCAGGCACGCCACTGCGCGTGGTTTCCTGTCATCTGGGTGGCTCGAGTTCCATCACCGGCATTCGCAATGGCGTGGCCATCGGAACCAGCATGGGCTTCTCGCCCCAGAGCGGGGTGCCACAGAACAACCGCGTCGGTGATCTCGATTCCGGCGCCATTCCATACGCCATGCGCACCTTGGGCATCTCCCTGGATGAAGCCGAACGCCAGCTCACCAAGGAGTCCGGGTTGTTAGGGCTGTCCGGAATTTCCAATGACATCCGCGACATCTATGTGGCCGCCGCCGCCGGCAATCCCGCCGCGCAGCTTGCGCTCGACACCTTGGTGCATTCGATCCGGCATTGGACCGGGGCCTTCCACTTCGATCTTGGCGGTCTTGACGCCTTGGTTTTCACCGCTGGTATCGGCGAAAACGGCGCCATCATCCGCGCCGCGGTTTGCAAGCACCTCGAACCGTTTGGCATCCACTTGGATCCCGACAAAAACACCGCCTGCTGCGCCACCGAGGCCGACATCAGCGCACCCGCATCGACTGTGAAAATTTTCGTCATTCCCGCCAACGAGGAACTCGTGTTAGCCCGCGAGGTGTTCCGCAAACTCTCCTGATTCATTCCATCTCATATCTAACCAAACCTCACACCAACCAAATACCACTATGGCCAAACAAGCAGTAGGACTCCTGGAAACCCGCGGCCTCGCCTGCCTCGTCGTCGGCGTCGACGCGATGCTCAAATCCGCAAATGTCGAACTCCTCGGACCGATGAAACAAGTCGGCAATGGCATGTGCAATGCCGTTGTCTGCGGTGATGTCGCCGCGGTCAAGGCCGCCATCGACGCCGGAGCCGCCGTTGCCGCAGGCATCGGTGAAGTCATCAGCGCCCACGTCATCGCCCGCCCGGACGATGCCATCGAAGGGGTGCTGCCCAAGGAAGCCGCCCGCGC
>JBILFE010000053.1:0-10503 GCA_044351705.1 Luteolibacter sp.
GGGCCGTTGGCCCTGAAAAGTGCCAAATTATTTTCCGAAATTCATCGCCAATTTCTCGACAATTCATTGCATAGATCAGGAAGTCTGAACCTATTTCAATCCGTGGAATCCGTGGTTAATCTATCGGATATATTGAAACCAACTTCGGAATTCGGGCTCAAAACAACGCGCGCAGGAGCAGTGCATAGACGCGGCGGCGGGGAATCTTAACACGGGTGGCGAGGGTTTCCCAAGTGGCGCCACGCAGCAATTTGAGAGTCTCATCGGCAATCAGCGCCGGCAGTTGGGTGGCGGCGCGCAGCCGCCGGCTCGGCAGGCACAAGGCGTAGCTCAGGCCGTGGCCGATGCAGGCGCCGGCGCGGTCACACCAGTTGGCATGGCTCACCAACAAGGCGGCGCGGTCGGCCGGGTCAGGCACGGGCAGATAGCAGCGGCCGCCTTGCAGGTCGGCTGGCAGGTCACGCAGGATGTTGACGAGTTGCAGGCCGATGCCGTAGCTCCGCCCATTTTCTAACAATACGTGTTGAGGGGCGCTGGAGAAGCCGCTGCCGAGGGTGAGGAAGCCGAGCTTGGTCCAGAATTCACCGACGCAGCCGGCGACCCGCCAGGCGTAGTCTTCCAGAGCCGCGTCACTGGGCAAGGCGATGGGATGCTCGCGGGTCGCGGTGGCGAAGCGCTCCAAGTCGAGTTGCTGGCCGCTGCTGATGATGGCCACGACTTCACGCACCAGCGCGGCCTCGCCCGCAGGCAGGGCGCGCATCCAGGTAAAAAGCGGCCGGGTGTTATCTAACAAGCAGCGTTCGCGCGGGTCGGGAATGCTATCTAGCAAGCCAGCCGGCCACCGCGGTGGATCGGCCATGGTCGCCACGGCCTGGGCGAAGTCATGCAAGGCTTCCAGGCGCTGGGCCAACGCGGCAGTGGTGGTATCGGCGAGGGTGTCGCTGGTGCGGGCGAGCAGGTAGCCGAGACTGGCGGCGGGGCGCATGGGAGCGGGCAGCAGGCGCAAGGATAGGAAAAACGAGCGCGACACGCCCTTGAGGATTTGGTTTGCGCACTCGCCATTCACGGCGGCCATTGAAGCACCCGGCCGCAGTTCTAGCAAGGACTGGATGCAAAGAAACCGCCGACGTGGCAACGCAGGCGGTTCTCTGGATATTCTCGGTGGGTGTGCTTACTCGGCTGCGGCTGTGGCGGCCACAGGTTCCGCATCCACCGCTTCGGCTTCCACCGTGCGGTCAACCCACTCGATGATGGCCATCGGTGCGGCGTCGCTGGTGCGCGGCCCGAGCTTGGTGATGCGGCAGTAGCCGCCCTGGCGGTCCTTGGACGCCGGGGCCACCTCCGCAAACAGCTTTTTGACGGTTTCCTTCTGATGGAGAAAGGCGATGGCCAGACGGCGCGAGTGCAGATCATCGCGCTTGGCGAGGGTGATCAATTTCTCGGCCACCGGCCGCAGCGCTTTGGCCTTGCCGAGGGTGGTTTTGATTTTCCCATGCTCGATGAGGCTGCATGCCAAGTTGGCAAGCAGGGATCGGCGGTGGGAGGCGGTGCGTTTGAGCTTGGTGGTGTTGCGTCGATGTCTCATCGGGGGCTGCCGTTTCTAGTGAGGGTTGGAATTATTCGTCGTCGTCGATGTTTTGTGCGATCAGATCGGCGAGGCCGACCGGGGCTTCGTCTTCGACACCGAGACGCGGACCGCGTGAGGCGGCGCTCGGGCCGACCAGCAGTGCCGGTTCGAAGGTCATGCCAAGGCCAAGGCCGAGTTCGACGAGCTTGTCCTTGATTTCGTTGAGGGACTTCTTGCCAAAGTTGCGGTACTTGAGCATTTCCGCCTCGGACTTCATGGCGAGTTGGCCGACGGTGGTGATGTTGGCGTTGTTGAGGCAGTTGGCGGCACGCACCGAGAGTTCGATCTCATTGACCGACATGTTCAGCAGTTTCTTGAGTGCGGCGTTTTCCTCGCTGGATTCCGCGGGAGCTTCTTCGAAGCCGACGGCATTTTCATCGTAGTTAACGAAGACGTCGAGGTGGTGGCGTAGAATCGAGGACGCCTGCAGCAAGGCATCCTGCGGCGTGATGCGGCCATCCGTCCAGATGTCCAAGGTGAGTTTGTCGAAATCGGTCATTTGGCCGACGCGGGTGGTGTCCACGGCGTATTTGACGCGGGTCACCGGCGAGTAGATGGAATCGATGGCAATGACCCCAATCGGTTGGTCCTTGCGCTTGTTTTCATCCCCGGTGGAAAAGCCGCGGCCGACGCGCACTTCGAATTCGCAATCGAACTTGACCTTTTTATCCAACACGCAGATCACCTGCTCCTTGTTGACCACTTCGTAGATGTTGTCGTCCTGAATGTCACCCGCGGTGACCTCGCCTTCTTTCTCCAGCTTGATGGAGAGAATGCGCGGCTCCTTGTCGTTGTGGTGGAATTTGACCTTCTTGAGGTTGAGGACGATGTCAGTGACATCTTCCACCACGCCAGGCAGGCTGGAAAACTCATGCTGGACGCCGGCGATGCGGACGGAAGTGATGGCGGCGCCTTCCAACGAGGAGAGCAGCACGCGGCGCAGGGAATTGCCGATGGTGTGGCCGTATCCGCGCTCGAAGGGCTCGGCGATGAATTGGGCGTAAGTATCGGTGGCGGTTTCCTCGTTGCGAACGAGGTGACTGGGAAGCTCGAAACGAGCGAGTTTGACGGTGGTTGACATGGGAACTAGGTTAGGCCGGGTTGCCCTCCAGCGAGCAGGTAGCCCCATGCGGGACGACTTGGAGGACCAACGGCGATTTTGAATTGCTCGCGGGGCGGGGACTTAACGGCAGATTGGCCCTCCTTGCCAAGCCTTTTTTTGCCAAAAATGACCGCAGACCGAATTTTTTTGCCATAACAGGTAGAAAATACTTGAAGTCCATCCAAAAATCGCGTTATTTGCTGCGGCAAGAAATTAGTCTCTAACCTCCAACACTTATGAAATCGATCAAAAATCTGACACGCTTCACCTATGAAACTGCCGCATTCCAAGGCTGGCGTCTTTCTATCAGCCGCGCCGGGACGGTTTTCACCAAGTATTTTTCTGACAAAAAATACGGTGACGAAAAGAAATCGTTTGCTGCTGCTGAGACGGCTCTAGCCGCTTTGAAAACGCTGCTTGACAGTTCGAAACGGGTCAATGGCAAGCACACTGCGACGACCATCCGCAAGGCGGAAAAGTTGATGGAGCAGGGTTGAGTGCGGGTTTCCCCTCAATGTGAATGAGTCGGCCGCAAGGGCGCGACGGCTTTATTGTCTTGAACGGGCGTGGTTTTTAGCGTCGCTGTAGGCAAGGCACACGCAACCTTGCCGGCAGGCTGGAGTCTAGGCTGGATTTTCGCCGATGTTAAACGGGTTTTACAGCGACTTTGATGTCGAGCGATGTATGGGGGTGGCCTCGGGCGGCGATTTTCGGACGCCGTTTCAGATTGACCGCGACCGGGTACTGCATACGCCGACGTTCCGGCGTTTGCAAAACAAGACGCAGGTGTTTTGGAGCGGCGAGTATGATTTTTACCGGACCCGCCTGACGCACTCGCTGGAAGTGGCGCAAATCGGCAAGTCCGTTTGTTATTGGTTGAAGACCCGCCCTGGCGGACCGCTTGACGACGGATTTTTCATTGATCCGGATTTGGTGGAGGCGATCTGTTTGTCGCATGATTTGGGGCATCCACCGTTTGGGCATGCGGGTGAGCGCACGCTCAATCATTTGTTGCGTGAGGCGGGTGGCTTCGAAGGCAACGCCCAAACCCTGCGGATTTTAACCGAGCGGATTTTTTCCGCGAAACGCACCGGCATGAATCCGACGCGGGCATTTCTGGATGGCGTGTTGAAATACAAATCGATGTGGACCGAGTTACGGGCCGCAACGGGCGCGGCATCCAAGACTGTCGGTGTAGCGCTTCTTGATGGGAATACAGGCGTCCCGCCTGTTAGGGAAGACAGCGCGTCCCGCTTGTCTGCGGATGCTGAACTGACAGTCTTGGGCGAGCCGCCGCTGCATCACTTCCTCTACGACGACCAACGCGGATACCTCGACTGGGCCATGGGCGGACGGGCATTTCCGGCGGAGATGACGCCCGGCGCGGCGCGCGACTCATTCAAGTCCATCGAATGCCAGATCATGGACTGGGCGGATGACACCGCATACTCGCTCAATGACCTGTCTGATAGCGTGCGTGCCGGCTTCCTCAACGTGGAAAAAATCGAGGCATGGGCGGAGCGCCGCGGAGCGCCGACGGGTGCGGGCACGTCGCTGGGCGAGTTGCTGCAGGCGATTCGACAGCACCGGGTGGATCCCTTGGTGGGCAAGCGCATCGGGCGGTATATCCAAGCCGTCAGCCTGCAAGCGGAGGTGAATTTCCTGAGTGACTTGACGCCGCGATATGGCTTCCGGTTGGTGGTGGATGAGGCGGTGCGGGCGGAATCCGCCTTGTTCAAACGCCTGGCATTCGAAGTGGTTTTTCTATCACCCCAGTTGAAACAACTCGAACACAAGGGCAGCCGGATGCTGCGCCAGTTGTGGGACGTGTTGGGCACGCGGTATATCGAGCAAGGCCGGATTGACGGCCAGGATTTCCAGTTGTTGCCTGCGGATACGGCGGCGGAAATTGCCGCCGCCCCCGGTGCGGCTGGGCGGGCGCGCTTGGTCTGTGATTTTCTAGCAGGGATGACCGATGGTTACGCCGCGCGCACCTACAAACGCTTGTTCGCGCCGGACTTTGGCTCAATCGGCGATTTGGTCGGATGATGTCAGGAGTTGACTTGGGCAGGCCAACGGGTGTTCATTTGCGCAAGCCATGTCCGATGCTTCATTCACATCCGATGCCGCAAGCAAGCCGTTGCTGATGACGCCGCATCAGGCGCTCAAGCGGTATTTTGGGTTTACGGGATTTTTGGACGGGCAGGAGGAAGTCATCGCGGAGATCGTGGCGGGGCGAGACGGCTTGGTGGTGATGCCCACTGGCGGGGGGAAATCGCTGTGTTTTCAAATTCCGGCGTTGTGTTTCAAAGGGGTGACCTTGGTCATTTCCCCGTTGATCGCGCTGATGAAGGATCAGGTCGATGCACTGGTGGCGCGGGGGATTGAAGCCACCATGATCAATTCCACGCAGTCCTGGCCGGAACAAAGGGAACGCTTGGATGAAATGCGCCTCGGGCGCTACAAACTGGTCTATGTGGCCCCGGAGCGGTTCCGTGCCGAGAGCTTTCTGAAGGCTCTGAGCGAGGTGGAAGTTTCATTGTTTGCGGTGGATGAGGCGCATTGCCTGAGCCAATGGGGGCATGATTTCCGCCCGGATTATTTGCGTTTGGGCAAGGCCTTGAAAGGGTTGGGCCAGCCGCAGTGCGTTGCATTTACCGCCACCGCCACCCCGGTTGTCCGCAAAGACATCACCGGGGTCCTCGCCCTGCGCGCACCCTTCGAGCAGGTCAGCGGGTTTTCCCGCCCGAACCTGTCGCTGACCATCGCCGCGGTGGACAATGCGGCACAGAAGGATGAGCGCATGAAAGCGGTGGTTGCTGCCCACCGCACCGGCATTGTGTATTGTGCCACTCGCAAAAAGGTGGAGGCGGTGTCTGAGACGCTCGCCAGTTGGGGGCTCAAGGTCGTGGCCTATCACGGAGGCATGAGCGATCAGGAGCGTGAACGCGCCCAGGAGGTTTTCATCCAGCGCAAGGCGGATGTGGCCGTGGCCACCAATGCCTTTGGCATGGGAATTGATCGGGCCGATGTGCGCTTCGTCATTCACTATGAGGTGCCTGGCAGCGTGGAAGCGTACTATCAGGAAGCCGGGCGGGCCGGGCGGGATGGCGAGAGCGCGGTGTGCGAGTTGTTATTCAATTATGCGGACACCCGCACCCAGGAGTTTTTCATTGAGGGTGCCAACCCGACGGCTGCCGTGATCCGTTCGATCTATCAATATCTGCTGAATGAGGCGGACAAAGACTACGAGGTTCACAAGACGTTGGAGGAGATCGCGGGCTATGCCGCAGTGAAAAACTCGATGGCAGTGGGCAGCGCGTTGACGGTGCTGGCGCGCGCCGGGTACATTGAGCGCTTCGATGTGCCCGGGCGCAGGATGCGCGGCACCCGCTTGCTCAAGCCGGACACCCTGGCACGCCAGATTGTCCTCGACGAGGCCGCCATAGAGGAAAAAGACTTGCGGGACCGCGAAAAGCTCAAGGCGATGGTGGCGATGTGCTACGCGCGGAGTTGCCGCCAGCGGTGGATTCTGAGTTACTTTGGTGAAGCTGGCGACGGCGATTGTGGTTGTTGTGACATGTGCCGGGAAGGCAGTTGCGGCGAGTCCCCCCCCCCCACCACCGAGGAAGAACTCATCGTGCGCAAGGCCCTCAGCGGAGTCGCACGGATGTCCCGCCGCACAGCGGATGGCTGGGAAGGACGCTATGGCCGCGGCCGCATCGTGCAAATGCTCAGCGGCAGCCGGTCCCAGGAGATTCTCAATGTCGGACTCGAACAACTCAGCACCTATGGCATCCTCAAGGATAAGAGCGTGGGTTTTCTCAACGCCCTGATGCGTTCGCTCACGGATGCCGGCCTGGTGCAGACGGTGAGCGGGGAATTTCCGTTGCTGACCCTAACACCCATGGGCGACAGTGTGATGCGCGGCGAGGCGACGTACAACCTGGTCTGGCCGGCAAGCGGCGGCCGGCGGCAGCAAGTCCAATTGCAGGATCATGGGTTTGACGAGGAACTTTACTCACTGCTGCGCGACCTCCGTACCAAAATTGCCAAACGCGAAAAACTGCCACCCTACGCGGTTTTCAACAACAAGACCCTTGAAGCGCTGGCCCGCCACCGGCCAGGCACCGCGGATGAGGCGATGCAGGTTCCCGGGGTGGGCGTGGTCAAGGTTCAGCGCCACATCGGCCCCTTTCTCAAAACCATCGCGGAGTGGCGGCAACGCCGCCGGCGCTGAAAGAGGGCTGGCTGTTAGGCTTACCCCAGGCGCCGGGCGAGTTTGTGGCGCACATCGGCATTGAATTGCGCAATGAGATCGCAGACGTAGGCAACGATGTCGATCGACGGGTCGGCCACCACGGGCGTGAGGTCAAGGCCGAAGATGAGTTGTGTGGCGGCGTCCGTCGCGTGTGAATTGAAAAAGGTGGCATTGGCGGCGCGGCGGCCGAGGGTGGCGATATCGTAGCGTTTGCCACCGGCGATCTGGGAGTCGAACACGCCGTTCAAGGCGGCTGCCAGATGATCCCTGCCACTGACGTCCATGACCACTTTGTTAGCATCGGGCAGCCAGTCGAGGGTGCGCCACACTTCGCAACCGATGACCTGCTTGGGACGTTGGTGGCGGGGCAGCTCGCGCATGGCCTGCAAGGCCGCCACGGTCACGCCGATGTGGGTGTCATGTTTGTCCGCGGGGTTGTGGGTGTAAACCACCTCGGGTTGGGTGGCGCGGAGGATTTGGACCAGATCCTGGTGCAATGCCTGATGCTGCGTGTCCTTGATGATGGCGCTCGGGTAATCGAGTTGGAGCATGGCACCGAAGCCACCGATGACGGCGGCCGTGTTTTGCTCCTGGCGGCGGACTTGCATCATCTCCGCATCGGTATGGGAGGCGTACGGGCCGTTGCGGGAACTGCCAGCACCGTCGCTACAGGTCACGCCGCCAAACCATTTGTCGCCGCGTGCAAAACAACTCAGGATGCCATGAAACGCCATGAATTCAAGGTCATCCTGATGCGCGCCGATCCCGAGGTGGGTGATGCGTTGCAACGCGGCGCTTTGTGGCATGTTGTCGGGAATGAAAATTTGAGCGGTGGGGTTGTGCAGTTGCATGAGGATGCTTTTGAGGGTGGGCGGGCGGGCGGCGCGAAGCGAGGTTGTGATCGCAAAACTCAAGCCATGTGCCTGATAAATGCAAGCCACAATCACCACCACTATCACCGCACTTGCCGGTGGCTGGCCGCCGCCCAAGAAATGAATTCATGTTGGGATTGCGGTTTGACGGATGCTGCCGGGCAGTGCACACTTTTTCCCGATGTCAGCGCCAAAGTCTGTGCTTTTTGTTTGCACCGGAAATACCTGCCGCAGCCCGATGGCGGAAGGGCTTTTTCGCAAGGCGGTGGCACAGCGGGGGGATTACAGGGTTGGATCCGCCGGGGTGGCAGCCTCGCGCGGTGATCCGGCCAGCAGGGAAACCACTGCCGTCCTGAAAAAACGCGCGGCCTGCCTGGACAATTTTGCCAGCCGGCCGGTGTCGGCCTCATTGTTAGATGATGCCACTCATGTGTTTGCGATGACCGGTTGCCATTTGAGCGCCTTGGAAAGGCGCTTCCCGCAGCACACGGAAAAATATTTTCTGGTCTGTGAGTGGGTGGAGATTCCCGGCATGGGGGTTGGCATTGACGTGCCCGACCCCATCGGCAGGGGCCGCAGCGCCTACGAAGGGGTCGCCCACATCCTCGACCTCGCGATTCCTGCCATCATCGCCTATATCGACCAGACGTGGCAAAAATAAGGGGGCCTCAAACCATCCCTAACTTCATTCGGCCCTCCTCGGATATCATTTCTTGATTCCAGGCCGGGTCCCACACCAATTCCACCCGCGCGTCGTCGATGCCATCGATCATCATGACTTTCGCTTGCGCGTCCGCGGCGATGACCGGTCCCATGCCGCAACCCGGCGCGGTGAGCGTCATTTTTACCGAGACCGTGGTTTTGCCGTCGATTTGTTCCAGCACACAATCATAAACCAGGCCGAGATTGACGATGTCGACGGGAATTTCCGGATCATACACGGTTTTGAGCTGTGCCCACACCTGGTCTTCCATGGGGGCATCGACGATACGGACAATGGTTTCCGGCTTGCGCTTGTCCTCGTCGGGCATGATGCCCAGAGCGTCGGCGTCACTCGAAGAAATGCGCGCCAACCCTTGCGATGTGGCTACGGTGTAGGTGCCGCCGAGACGCTGGGTGATGTAAACCGGCGTGCCGACCGGCAGAATGACAGCGTCACCGCTGGGGATCTGAATGGCGGATACTTCGCGTGTCAGGGTGATTTCTTCGTGCATGCGGCGGAAATAGAAACCAATCCGGCCCATTGCGCAAGCGATGAGTCCGCGATGCTGGACATGGCGCGCTCAATGACCGGATGAGAACGGTGGCGCGATAAGGTGGCACCACACTCATGTGGTGCATGTTGTGGGGTCGTTCATGGTCGGTGCCGGTGGCGCTCGACCATGAGGTGAGCGGACCAAGAAACCACAGCAAAGAACTGATTCCGCGGATGGCACTGATGGGGGCTGTCACGATGTCATGCTTCAGGCGAACGCCTAGCGAGGTGGTTGAGAAGCTTTAGGCGGCTTCTTCATTTTGTCTTTTCATCTGCCAACGCATCACCGTGGCATCAGCGCGAACACACCCCAGCCCAGGTATTCACGCGTGTAAGCGGCATAGCGCTCGGGTTCCGAGGTCAGTTTGGCTCGAACATCTTTCGCTAACTCGTCGTCGGGATTGGCTTCAAGCCATTGGCGCATGGTGAGCCACTGGGCCGCCTGGTATCTGTCCCAGCCGTCTTGGTCAGCCAGAACCATTTCAACGACATCGTAGCCATGGTGGCCGAAAGACGCGAGCAGTTCTGGAAGCATGAGAAAATCGGCTATCGAACCGGCATGGCAACCCTTGGCAATGTCTTCTGTGGGCGGTATCTGCAACCAATAGGGCTCGCCGATTAGGATGATGCCTCCCGTGCGGAGGCTTTTCGCCAGAAGTTCGATGGTACCGACGACTCCCCCGCCGATCCACGTGGCGCCGAGACAGGCTGCCACTCCGACCTTTTCGGCGGCTACGTAGCCGGCAGCGTCGCCGTGGATGAACTCGACTTGACCCGCAACACTGAGTTCTTCTGCACGGCGTCCCGCCTGATCGGAAAACAATTGGCTCATGTCGATACCAGTGCCAGTGATTCCGTAATCGCGTGCCCAGGTGCACAGCATCTCGCCCGAGCCGCTGCCGAGGTCGAGGATACGGGTCCCCGGCTCCAGGCGCAACGCCGCGCCGAGTGTAGCGAGCTTTTCGAGTGTGAACGGGTTGTGAATGCGATGCGCACTTTCGGTGATGTTGAAGATCCTTGGAATGTCCATTATTGATATCTCCTTACGGGTGTGATTTGATTTCTCTACTGCCAACGTTAGATGTGCGCCCACCGGCGCGTTTGAAAGGAAAATGTATTGAATTTGAGAAGCTTATGGCCGGTTGGCGCGCCATGACTTGTTAGCGCTTGATTTTGAGCTCGGTGTAGCCCCGCTTGACCAACAAGAGCAGTGCAGCCATGTCCTTGTGAAAGTCTGCATCGGCGCTGAGGAGAAGCTGCTTGGTAGAGGGAGCGTACTGAGCCGTCCATTCCTTCACCTTGGGCCAGGACTTGTCATCTGTGTCCAGGAGTCCGACACCCACTCGATAATGAATGCCAATCTGCTTGAGCGTCTCTTCCGAGACC